>JAQUSH010000015.1 GCA_028715225.1 Candidatus Aenigmatarchaeota archaeon
TGTATTGATCCATATGTAACTGTTCCTGGATATGTAGTTAACTTAAAATCGAAAAAGGAAAACGGATTAGATATTTCAGTTGTGGAATCCATTAAGGAAGAAGATCAGGATGCAGTGCGAAAAGAGATAGAAAGAAAAGGCATATACAGAGGACCTATCAATTTTTGGTAGTAATGAGCACGATATTGTTTTAAAAAGTGGAATGTCAGACCGACCAGAATATTACAGCGGTCGTGGTGCAACATCATGAATATTAGAAAAAGCTAAGAAAACATACAGAGAACGTTTAAACAGTGCAAATGGTTCGTGAAAAAAATGAAAAGAAAAGACGCAGATATTAAATATGATTTGTTGTTAAAAACAACATCTCAAGAATTTGAAATGTTACAAACAGAAGAAGAAAAAATAATCAAAAGAGCTATATCAACTTTCAATGACTACTGGCAGCCAAAAATCAAAAAAGCTGGTATTGAAGCACAGATAAAATACAATAATGAAAGAGGTGTAGTTGGAATTTTCATTAAAAGTAAAGATACCCCAGATTACAAACTTATTTTACAAAGGGATGGTAGTATAGAATCATCTGTTGCTGTTAATATATTACGGGAAGCGTCAAATATTCTTGATAGATATGATATAGAGAATAGGGAAAAATGGATTCGATAGCTTTCTTTTTATATTCTAAAACTACAATTAATTCTATGCTAGAAGAGTTATTATCAAATCCATCAATGCTTTTAGGATTAACATATGCATCAATATTCTGGGAAGCATGCTGGAAACTATGGGCATTATGGATCGCTGGAAACAAGAAAGACAAATTCTGGTTTGTAGTTTTATTCTTGTTAAGTACAGTTGGTATACTTCCTATAATTTACATATTTATAATAAGCAAACAGAAAAAAAGAAAGAAATAAATACTTTCATTATGAGTGATTATTATGGCTGAAAAGAAAATGCAAGCACCACAAGGTATGGCCGGTCTGGTCAGATACTACGATGAAGATTCATCAAAGTTTCAGCTTAAACCAGAGCATGTTCTAGCAATATGTGTAGGCATTATTGTTCTTGAAGCGATGATGCATGCTTTTGCCTAAACCTTTATAAATCAACTAAACTAAATCTATTCTATCAGAAATTAGAGGTGAAAATTAAATGAGTTTTACAGACGCAGTAAAGAGACCTTTCCAAGATTTTAAGACCTTAATCATAGGAATAATCGTAATGATAATTCCTATAGTAAACTTAATAGGAATAGGTTATTTCTTGGAATGTGCAAGAACAAGTCTGAAAAAAGATAAGAAACTTCCGGAATTTAAAGACTGGTTAAACTTGTTCATAAAAGGTTTAGTTGCAGCTGTAATAGGTATAATCTATGCAATACCAGTGCTGATAATATTAGCATTGACAGTAGGAACAGCAGTTCTTACAGGTGGTGCAAGTGCTTTGACAGGAATGCAGGGAGCTGCATTGATGCAAACATTAGCAACATTAGGAATCGGATTTGTCATAACACTAGTAGTTGCAGCGATTGTGTCACTAATAAGTTCAGCAGCTATGATAAGATATGCTGAGAAAGGAAACTTTGGAAGCGCATTTGAACTTTCAGTTCTGATGAAGAAAGCTTTCACAGGAAAATACTTTGCAGCATGGTTTATATCAATGCTGTATTCTCTGGCTGTAGTAATTATACTATCATTTATACCAGTAGTTGGAACATTGATAGGAGCATTTGTAGTCGGAGTGACAACATACACCTATTTAGCTGAGGCCTACAGAAGCGCTTAGGCCTTCCTTTATATTTTTATTTCTTTTATTATTCTTTATGACAGATGCATCAATATACTATTCTGATCCAAAAGTCCAGAAGAGACTTTTAGAATTTGCCAAAGATCGTGAGGTTGTAGGAAGTTTTAAAGACGGCTCGTTTTCTTCGCGTCCAGATACTTTGGTTTACCCTAATGACGTGCTTGAAAGAATAAAGAAAGGGATTGCTGCTTTTCACTGCTCTGTTGAGAAATGGAACAACCCAATGCAGTTAAAGACAGAACTGACAAATAACGAACTTAATGAGATAAGAAAGGGCTTTGATTTTATAATTGATATTGATGCTAAATCTAAAATAGAACATGCTCAGATTGCTGCTATTTGTGTTTATGAATTTCTAAAAAGTTACGGAATAGAACCAACTGTCAAGTTTTCAGGATCACGTGGCTTTCATATTGGAATAGCTGGAAATGCATTTCCAACTTCTATTGATTTTAGAAAAACATCAGTTCGTTATCCTGAGATTCCTCAAACACTGGCCAATTTCATACGTGAAAAGATAAAAGACAAGATACTTGATGAGCTGATTAAATTTGAAGGCGGAGTATCTTCTTTGGTTAACACAGTTGAAAATATTTCAGAATTGTCTCCGTATCAGTTTATAGATATTGAAAAGAACTGGGGCAATCGTCATCTGTTCAGAATGCCATATTCTTTGCATGTCAAGAAAGGATTAGTTTCTGCGCCACTAACATTTGAACAACTGAAAAACTTCAAATTCGAGATGGCAGATCCTAAAAATGTAGATTATAATGCTAAGTTTTTAGTTAACAAAGACGGAGAAGCAACAAAACTTATGCTAGATGCTTTAGATGCAGCAGCTAAGATCAAACCAGAAGTAATAACTAAACAAGAAGTCAGGCCTAGAGCTAAGATAAAAATATCTGAAAATTACTTCCCGCCTTGCATAAAAACTATTTTATCAGGTGAGATGAACGATGGAAGAAAGAGATCATTGTATACAATTGCTTCATTCCTTAGAGCGATGAACTGGACACAGGAAGAAATAGAAAAAAGAATAATGGAATGGAATGCTAATTTATCTAAAGGACCGTTAACAGACAGAACAATACGAACGCAATTGAAATGGCACTTCAGGCAATCCAGAGAAATGATGCCGGCAAACTGTGAATCTGACGCATTTTACAAATCTATAGGTGTCTGCAAGCCTGATGAAAACTGTTCTAAAAATCCGGTAAACTATCCTTTTAACTCATACAAAAAGAATAAAAAGCTTAGATACAAGTGATAACTATGGACATCATTACTTATGAGACAATTCGTGGCGTGCATCGCAATGAGAAAGATGAGATTTTACAGCAACTTCCAGAAGGCTTCTTTCAGGCTGTTAAAAACTGGCTAGCTCATAAGAGAACAAACAGAGACACTTATTCTTTATTAGAAGCTGAAAATGCAAAGAAACTTTTAGAAGATATAATCAACAGAAGAGAGAAGAAGATAGTTTTAGCAGCGCTAAGAACAGTTCGCGGTGAGCTGCCTCCTAAGAATCTTACTGAATCTGAGCAAAAGTTTTTTGATGGAGTTGTTGTTTCACTTAAGATGTTCAGAGACAAGATAACAGAAGAAACAATGAATTATGATGAGATTGTTGAGAAGAAGATTGAAGATACTAGGAAGTTAGTTGAAGAGATGGCCGGTGAAATAAAGATAGAAAACAAGATGATCAAGATACTTGACGATGTTCCTAAGTTCGTTGGTTCAGATTCAAACAATTATGGACCATTCAGGAAAGGAGATGTTGTTTCATTGCCTGAAGATGTGATGACACTGTTGTTGAACAGAGGAGCAGCTGAAAACATTCTAGATTAGGTTATTTAAGCTTTTCTTAACAATATTTATTATGAGTCTAAGTTGCCCTAAGCATTCTGGCGTTAGTTTCATAGATTATCGTAGTTTCCTTTTTCCTGATGCTGCTAAACAACTTGCTTGTTCTGGATGTGTTATAGACGATCTTATGACATTGACACAGAAAGATGAGAAAGAATATAGAGAACAAATCAGGCAAACACGCGGATATCTTAATGAAATGAACAAACATTACAAAAAAAGGTTAAAAACAATAGGTTCCGATTCTTCAGAAATAGAGATATGGGATTATACACAGTGCGAAAAAGCAGTAATGGGTACCGTAAAATATCTTGAAAGACTCGAAAGAGAGTTAAATGATTTTCTAGAAGAAAGAAAATTAAAGATAGAAATGTGGAAACGCGGAGATGGCGAAACTAAATACATTAGTAGCGAAGGTACATTTTATTATAAATGTCCTACAGATGGATGGGTTAACGGAATAAAATATCCTCCGAATTCTGAGCTTTTAACAATGGGCAAAAAACGTATTGAAGGACACCATATCAATACTATAGTTACTGGTAATGGGACCAGCGGGCATGTACGGAAGGTTAATTGTGGAAAGTGTAAGAAAGAGATATCCAGCAGTACAGAGTTTCTAACTCATGGTTTATAATTTATTTTTTAATCAATAAGGTTTATATACTTTAACACGAAGTGTTTTTTATGAAGAGTCCTAAAATGCAGAACAAGTATTGTCCGATATGCAAAAAGCACACTTTACATGAAGTGAAAAAGGTTAATGTTTCAAAGAAGAAAAGACTTATGGCTCAGGGACAGAGACGATTTAAAAGAAAGATGAAAGGATTCGGATCATTCCCAAAATCAAATCCTAAGGAAAGAGCTAAACCAACAAGAAAACTAGATTTAACTTACAAATGCAAGGAATGCAAGAAAGCTCACAATATAGGAAAAGGATTCAGAATAAAGAAATGGGAACAGACAAAGTGATTATATGAGAGGAAAAGCATTAGTACCTAACACAAAGTTTTTGAAAGTAACTTGCTCAAAATGCAAAAATGAGCAGATCATATTCAACAAGGCATCTTCTGAAGTAAAGTGCTTGGTATGCGGAGCTATTTTAGCTGAAACAACTGGCGGAAAATCAAAAGTAAAAGCAAAGGTTCTGCAAGTTATGCAGTAGATTTTTCTTTAAACCAAAACCCTTAAAAGCTTCTATATACAACAATTAAAACATGACTAAGAAAGGATCAGTACAAAGAGGAGATTTAGTAATTGCTACAGTGACTAAAGTTAATCCATATTCTGTGATCGTAAAACTTGATGAATATGACAGAGAAGGAATGATACACATATCTGAAGTTTCTAGAAAATGGGTCAAAGACGTCAAGAAAGTTGTGAAGATCGGTCAGACATTAGTTGGAGTTGTTGTTAACGCATCATCTGATTCAATATCATTATCATTGAAAAGAGTAAACAAATATGAAGCTGAAGAAAAACTTAAAGAATTCAAAAGAGAGAAGAAAGCAGAAAAACTTTTGAAGTTAGTTGCAAAAAATTTAGGAATAAAATATGATGATGCTTACAATAGTCTAGGAATAAAATTAAAAGAAAAATTCGGTGAGATGTTTTTAGCATTCCAGGCAGCAAATGCAACAGATGGAAAGTCAGAGCTTATGAAAAATGGACTAACTGAGAAAGAAGCAAGCGAAATAATGGCAGTTGCAAAGGAAGCAATGGAAATCAAAGAGCTTGTGATGAAAAAGGAAGTTGACATCAAATGCTACAAGCCTGACGGAGTTGAAATAATAAAGAGAATTCTTTCAGATGCTCAAAAGAAATACAAAGTAGAAATAAAATACATCAGTGCGCCTACTTATTCTCTTTCACTGGAAACCAAAAATGCCAAAACAGGAGAAAGAAAACTAACAGAAGCAATAGATGAGATAACTAAAAATCTTGGCTCAAGTGGCGAGTGTACATTAAAGGGTTGAATATGCTAAAAAAATGCGTTCTGTGCAAGAAGTACACGCTAAAAAACAGATGCTCATGCGGCGGAGAGGCAGTCGATGCTCATCCTTTCAAGTTCTCGCTTGAAAAAGAAAGGAAATACGGAAAATACAGACAACAGGCAAAGACACAATAGATGTTCTATATTTAAACATTTCTGTTCTATCTACTAATTAGGTGAAATAATGACTAGACAGAGAAATTATGGAACAATTGAAAATCCTAATATGAGGGATATAACATTAGAGCTAACCGATTCTTTACGAGATTATATGAAAATATTACCAGATCTTGATTTTGGCGACTTCGAAACAATGAGACTAACACCAGACAAACCAAATAGCGCAAGAATAATCATACCTATTTATCATTATGGAGAAGAAGTTGGAACTATTACCGCTATTTTATTCAGATCAGGCGATGGAACTGGCGCCAATACAACATATAAACTTAATGAGTTAGAAATATACAGATATTTGCAATTTAAAGATAAACCAGAGCGAGTGTTGCCTAGAAAGAAAGATTGTATAAAGGAAGCATTCTTCCCATTCTTTTCAATTCATGATAATAAAATATACCGAAATACGGTTTCGTTAGAAGAATTAAGTGTTGACAATCCTGAAAATCCAACGATGATTATTCATGCGTGTCACTTGGGTGACCAGCCGATAAAATATCCATGTTTTTTGAAAGCATTGAAAAATGATAGTAATAAAAAGAGAGGAAGAGGTTCTGAAAGGATACAACTGACATGCGGCCATTTTGAAAGTGGGAAGAGATTTGGAGATCCGCACGCTATTGTCCATACTCTGAAAGAGCCAAAGGATGCTATGCAGGTAGTCGGTTTTTTATCGGTTAATCGTTATGATAATCCGCTTGTAGAAATACTGGATAAGGTGGCAACTGTTCCAGAGGATATACGCACTTCATCAGATTTTTTCTAGAATTTTAGTGAGGCAAAGGCTTAAATAGTATGCTCAGAAAAATTAGTTTTATAGTGATTCTATGAATGAGACAAAAAT
Source organism: Candidatus Aenigmatarchaeota archaeon (assembly GCA_028715225.1). Taxonomy (GTDB): domain Archaea; phylum Aenigmatarchaeota; class Aenigmatarchaeia; order Aenigmatarchaeales; family Aenigmatarchaeaceae; genus JAHIDZ01. Next base: position 6,690 of record JAQUSH010000015.1, read on the forward strand.
TGTAACCTTAGAGAAACCAAAATTAAAAAATCCAATTTGCATTGTCGGCTTGCCAGGGATAGGAAATATCGGACGAATTGCTATTGGTTACGCAGTTCAACAATTAAAAGCTAAAAAATTCGCAGAATTATACTCACCATATTTTTTCCCATTTGTCATGATACATGATGATTCAATACACACTTTGAGAAACGAATTTTATTATTTCAAAGACAAGAAAAGAGACATCATATTCATAATCGGTGATTGCCAGTCATATGATCCTAAAGGACATCATGAAGTTGCTGGAAAGATATTGGAATTCTTGAAATCTTACGGATGCAAGGATGTAATAACAATAGGAGGATTTGGCACAGGAAAAGTAAATGATCACCCAAGTGTATATGGTGCGGCAACTGACAAGGACATGATTGAATTATTTAAGAAAAATGGAGTCAATTTTGATGTTTCAGGAAAGATAACAACAATAGTTGGTGCTTCAGGATTGATAGCTGGCCTTAGCGGATTGTACGGAATGAAGTCAGTTTGCCTGTTAGGTGAAACAAGCGGTTATCCTATCATAACTGATCCAAATGCAGCAGAAGCTGTTTTAGGGGTGCTAACAAAAGCTTTAAATCTTAAACTGGACCTAAAGAAGTTAGACGAAAAGGTCAAATCAATGCATGATTTCATAAAGAAGCTTGAAGTATTACAACAGCAGGCAACTGAACAAATGACAGCAGGAAAAAAGAAAGATGACCTGAAATATATTGGATGATAATTATGGATGAAAAATATTCAAAATTTGAAAGAGCAAGAATGATTGGCGCACGTGCGTTACAGATAGCTCGAGGAGCACCTTTAACAATAAAAACAGATTTAAAGGATCCAATCAAGATAGCTGAAGAAGAATTCGCGCAAGGAACAATGCCTTTAGATGTTCGCAGAAAGATGCCAATAAAAATGGAAATTGCATAAGGGTTTAAATACTTTTCTATCCTATTGTTTTTATGGGAGCTAAAGTTATTGATTTTAGATCAAGAATTGATAGAACTGTTTACATTGTAGGTTTAGAACCAGAATCTTCTACACATCCGCATGGATATGCTATAGTTAGCAATGCTGGAAATATGCAAAAAGACGGAAAGTGCGTATGGCAAAATGACGCAGCTCGAGATATTACTGTTGCTAGATTAACAGGAATAGTAACCGAACGAGACTGGGCTGGCGCAATAACATCAGATTTTGGATCTGGTTTCACAGGAGTTGAATTACATCATGATTCTATTGCTTATGGAAAAATAAAGACACCTGTTAGAATAAGAACTGTTGGCGGAGTAATTAAGAAAAACGATGAGAACAGCTATACATTAGAAAATCAGACTCAGTATGTTATGCGCAGCATTGTTCATGCAGTTAAAAAATTAGAACCTGAAATGCTGAACCTTCTTGAGAATTTCATGGTTCCGAAAGAAGACGCAAACGCAATAAGGATGTATGTTGAAGCACTTACAGCCAAGAGAATTATAAAGGCAAAGAAGTAACATTTCTATCTACATTTATAAAACAGAAGCAAATAATTATTATGATTAAGAGCATTAAGATTGATGAAATTAAAGATTCTAGAAAAAACAGGCAAATTAGGGCTATATTATATACAAATAAGGGCACTTACTTGGGATGCGCACCTGCTGGCGCTTCAACTGGAAAATATGAAGCAAAGACTGCTCCAAATAATGCTGCCATAAAACAGTTCTTAAGATTGAAAATGATCAAAGATGAGAAGAAATTGGATTCTCTGATAGGAAAACTTCCAGCCAATATATCTACACCATTGTCTATTGCAGCCTGGAAAGCAAATGCCAAATATTCTAACATGTTTCCTTATCCGCTTGGAAATGTAATTGGTGGTGGAGCTCATGGCGGTTTCACAAAGATACAGGAGTTTCTAGTTTGTCCGGTGAAAGCAAAGAATATCAAAGAAGCTGTTGAGACAAATAAGAAGATACACAAAGAAGTTGGCCGCATTCTTCGTACTGGAAAAAATGATGAAGGTGCATGGAAATCTAAGCACGATGAGTTTGTTACATTAGATGTTCTGTCTAAGGTAGCTGAAAAATATGATGCTAAAATCGGAATAGATTTTGCAGCAACGCAGATGCTGAAAAAAGGAAAATACTGCTATTCATTCGGTTGCATACACAAGAATGAGCAAGTTGATTTTGTAAAGGATCTGATAAGAATATACAAATTATTCTATGTTGAAGATCCGTTTGAAGAAAATGATTTTTCTAGTTTTAAGGAACTTAAGAAAAAAACAAAATGCTTAGTCGTCGGAGACGATCTTACTGTTACGAATCCAATTCGTCTGAAACGTGCAAAAGATTCTATTTCAGGAATAATAATTAAAGTGAATCAGATTGGAACTGTATCAAAAGCAATTCAAACTGTTAATTCAGCAAAGAAGTATAAAATAACTCCTGTTATTTCTCATCGCTCTGGTGAGACAATGGATCCGTTTATAGCAGATTTTGCTGTTTCTATGAAAGCACCTTTGCTGAAATGTGGAATTTACGGAAAAGAAAGAGAAGCTAAACTGAAACGATTAATAGAACTTTGGAAGAAAACTAAGAATCCGAAGATGAATAAAATTTAAATTTTCTTTATTCTCGGTCCGACAGGAGAATCTTCTATGATATAACCAAGCTTCTTTATCTCGTCTCTTATTCTATCAGATTCCTTAAAGTCCTTCTTCTTTCTAGCCTCTTCGCGTTTCTTAACTAGATCAAGAACTTCTTTAGGAATTTTTTCTTTCTTATGTTCTAATATCCCAAGAACTTTGTCAAAATTCATCATTGCATCATAAACTTTCTTCAAATCTTTTTGAGAAATATTATCTTCATCAATTGCTTTGTTTACGTCTCTTATCAATTCAAATACAGAAGCTAGCGCAAGCGAAACATTAAGGTCGTCATCCATGTTGTTTTCAAATTCTTTAGTTCTTTTTTCAATTAGTTCGTTTATTTCTTTATTATCCTTATTTTTAGTTTTAATATCTTTTATTCTGTCGATAAAACTAATCATATTCTGAACAGTTTTTTCAGCCTGTTTTAGACTGTCTTCTGTTAAGTTAAGCTGAGTTCTGTAATGAGTTGAGAGGAAAAGATATCTTATTGCTTTTGCAGAATGGCCTTTCTTCAGAAGATCTCTTAATGTGTAAAAGTTTCCTAAAGACTTGCTCATCTTTTTTCCATCTACTAAAAGATGTTCTCCGTGCATCCAGTATTTTACAAATGGTTTGCCGGTAGCTGCTTCTGACTGCGCAATCTCATTTGTATGATGAGGAAATATTAAATCAACACCGCCTGTGTGAATGTCGAATGTTTCACCTAGATACTTAGAGCTCATGCTAGAACATTCAATGTGCCAGCCAGGCCTTCCCTTTCCAATCTCTGTTTCCCAAAAGACGTCTCCGTCTTCAGGTGTCCATGCTTTCCACAACGAAAAATCACGAGCATCTTCTTTTGAGTATTCATCTTTATTCATCTGTGAAACTGATTTTAGTTCGCTAAGATCCAAACCAGCAAGTTTGCCATAGTCTTTGAATTTTTTAATAGAGAAATATATTGAACCGTCTTCTCCTTTGTAAGCATAACCTTTTTCTAAAAGAATCTTAATTGTTTTAATCATTTCAGAAATATGTTCTGTAGCGCGTGGTATTATGTCTGCTGGAATTACATTTAACGATTTAAGATCTTCGAAAAAAGCATCTTCATATTTTTTTGTAAACTTCTTTAAACTAGTTCCTTCTTTCTGGGAATCTCTTATCGTCTTATCATCAACATCTGTAACATTCATCACATGTTTAACTTTGAATCCTCTGTACAGAAGCCATCTCTTCAGAATATCCTGGAAAACATATGTTCTCAAGTTTCCAACATGCGCGAAGTTGTATACAGTTGGACCGCAAGTGTAAAGCGAGACAGAGCCAGCTTTAATTGGTTTAAACACTTCCTTTTTTCTAGTCAGTGTGTTGAATATTTTCATATTTATAACCTATTCTTTCATAAACTTAAAACGCGGAGTTCTTTTTCCATTTATCATAACGTTTTCTTTAAACATTTTTAATGGTCTTATCCAAATTGAGCATTTTCCGTTTGTTCTGCACTCATATAAACATCGATAGACAACGAATTTCTCAAGCGTTTCACTATGAGTGGCGACATGTAAAACTCTTACCTTTCCGCCTTTAAAGTGGAGATATACTCCCGGTTTCAATGTATCTGAAATCATTGTAATCACAAATGGAGGCGAGGCCGAGAGTCGAACTCGGTTAGTCGGTTTTGCAGACCGATACATAGCCGTTCTGCCACCTCGCCATATCCATAGTTTCATTTTTATAGTTTAAATATTTAATAACCATATGAAGAAAGCTATAGCGCTTGTATCTGGCGGAATTGACAGTCCATTAGCTGCAAAAATGATGTCTAAAGATTA
>JAQUSH010000087.1 GCA_028715225.1 Candidatus Aenigmatarchaeota archaeon
ATATGCGCAAATGGTGTATGTTCAGACAGACCAATACAGTAGAACAATACTTATATACCAAATAATTACATAATATTCTTATGAAAGGTGCAGAACTACCAATGAATCTTCTTGTTATTTTAGTAATAGCAGTTATTGTATTAATCGCAGTAGTTGGATTCTTTTTAGGCATATTTGGTCAAAGTTCTTCTGGTTTGAGTCTTGAAGCAACTAGAAACAATGCTTGTCAGAAATTTGTAAGTATTGGCGGTTGCTCAAATTCATCAATTGCAGATAGCATAAGTGTTGATAAGGTAGATTGCTTAAGCGAAGATTCAGCAGCAGATGGTTATACACTAACTGAATTTGCAACTGATTGCTATAGCAATGTACCACCAGAAACATTATGTTCATGTAGTTAATAAATGGAGGTAAATAAAAATGAAAGGATTAGAATTGCCAGTAAACATGTTAGTAGTTGTAGCTGTGGCAGTAATCGTCTTATTAGGAGTTGTAGCATTATTTATGACTGGTTTAACGCCTTTTGGAAATGTAACTGGTTTGCAAGATGCTAAAAGCCAAGGTTGTTCAATAGTCGTAACTTCAGGTTGCTCACCTAACTTAAACTTAGAAAATATAGCAATAGATAACTTCGAGGGAGCTGACAATCTTTATGGTTTGTGTCACGATTACTATGGATGTGATGCTTTAGATATAGATGATGAAGATGATGTAATAGCTAACACAGCATGTTGCATGAAAGTATGCGGTTGTTAAAAACAGTGAGGTGATTTAGTGACAGACACAGACAATGTGATATTTGTAGGTAAAAAGCCCGCAATGTCATATGTATTAGCTTGTGTGACCCAGTTCAACGAAGGAAACAGTAACATTATATTGCGAGCAAGAGGACGCGCAATATCACATGCAGTTGATGTAGCAGAAATAGTCAAAAATAAGTTCGTAGTCGATACAGAAGTAAAGGGAGTGAATATCGGAACCGAAGAGGTTACCGGTGATCAGGGAGAAAAGTTAAACGTTTCAAGTATCGAAATCATCTTAGGAAAGAAATAGTTTTTCAGTTACGGGCATTGATTCTTTGGCCCATTTAATTCTTACAAAACCTTTAAATTCTATTAGAATACAACAATTAAGAGAGGGCTCGTAGATCAACGGTAGATCGCTTGCCTTGCATTTCCTAAACAGGATAGCAAGAGGTTTCGGGTTCGAATCCCGACGAGTCCACCAATTCTTTTATATAACAGGAAACTAGAATTATTTTATGAGAAAAATACTAATAGTATTGACTCTGTTATTACTTTCTACAGCTGTATTTGCACACCAGCCAAGAATAACATATGACAGTTATTCTTCAGAAATAAACCCTTTTATAATAACAAACCCAGAAATTTCACAAGCTTTTTATGGTAATCTGAAAATAACGCCAGATTTCTATCTGATAGAATCTAATAAAGAATTTATATTATATTTACAAATCCTATCGCCTGATCTAAATGATTCTAGAACAGATTTTAGCGTAGGAATTTATCGAGATAATGAATTATTATATACACTATATGGAAAAAACTTTACATGGATTAAATTTTATGAAGAATATGCTGGGGATAATTATTTAGCAGGCCCAATGATAGAAACACAAGCACACCCTGGATCATACAAGATTAAAATATACAACTCTTATAACTCAGACAATTTTGGAAAATATGTATTAGTTGTAGGCAAAGAAGAATCATTTCCTCTAAATGAAGTTTTAAACGCACTATTTGTATTACCAAAATTAAAATCGGATTTCTTTAACGTTTCACCACTAACATTCTTTTCAAGCATAATAGGAAGATACTTCTTAATATCAATAGTAACAATAATTGTTGCCATATTGTTAGTATATATAATAATTAAAATAATTAAGAGACAAAAGAAGAGACGAAAAACTTCTGTAAGCGGAACTGCTCTTAAAAATTGATTCTATCTAGTGTTAATAGTATAGTTTATATACTTATCGGTAGTAATATATTGTATGACATATGAAGATTCAATAACACGTGATTTAATAATATACTTAAGTCAGTGTCCAGAATATCAACATAAAACAAATAAACATGGAAAAATAGGGAAACCACATGATGAAGAAATAGCAAAAGCAATTGGTGTAACAGGCGACACTGTTAGATATCACATTTATCCAGAATATGCTAAGAAGAGAAATAAAACCGCCATAAAAAACCAGAAAATAAAATATAACAAAATGAAAGAAGATCCTAAAAACTTTATTTTAAAAGAAATAAAAAAACACGGACCAGTGGTTTCTAAATACGATAAACAAAGTATACTCACAAATCAAACATCAATAGAATTAATATTTGATGACGAAGAAGTTAAAAAAAGACTTGGTATATAGACAAGTCTAATTCTGATAAAATGTAAATGTAGCAAAGATGTTCTGCAAATTCTGTGTTGAACCTGTTACTTAATTTTTAATATATTATGAAAATATATTGGAGGTGATCCAGCCGCACCTTCCAGTACGGCTACCTTTTCATAAAATGCCAACAGCGATAAAAATTAATTCCTCTCATCTCACCTCCAGTCAGACATATAGTCTGCTGCCTTTTCTTCAATCATTAAGGAAAGTTCGAAATTCTGCTGGTCATTTTGTTATGACTTAACCCCACTCACAGACTTTTGGCTCGACTCTACTAAAATAGAGCCTCACCAAAAATCTACTCGCATGGTTTGACAGGCAGTGTGTGCAAAGAACAGGGACGTATTCAGCGAACGATGATGACGTTCGCTTACTAGAGATTTCGGCTTCATGAGGGTGAGTTGCAACCCTCAATCTGGACTGGGATTAGGTTTAGGCGATTGGCTTCTCCTTTCGGAGTTGCATCGCATTGTCCTAACCATTGTAGACCGCGTGTAGCCCAGGGTATCCGGGCCATACGGACCTATCGTTGCCTACTCCTTCCTCTGCTTTATCAGCAGCGGTCCTAACATAGTGCTCACAATTTGCATTTCG
>JAQUSH010000088.1 GCA_028715225.1 Candidatus Aenigmatarchaeota archaeon
AGCTAAAATCTAATTTTTTAATCATATATTCTTTGATTTTGTCGTTTATTCCCAAGCTTTTTATAGAGTTAAATGTCTCTTTCAATACGTATTTTAGATCTTCACTATAGTTACCAGTTAATTGCATTTCCTGTCGTCCAATACCCATTAAGTTGTTACGATAAACCCGGAACATCTGATGCAGTGCTTCTTTTATAGGTATGCCTCTAATGTGATTGAATTCTCGTGTTGGATCAGAAAGATCAGTAAAAACACCAAATGTTTCTAGTTTATTTACCAGTTTTTCATATTCTCTTTCATATTCAATGCTCATATTATTTATTTGATTAGAAAAGAATATAAATCATGTGCATACACCAGTCAGAGATAGGAATATTCTATTTTAAAGAAACCATAACTGCACTGGAAGTAGTCGGTATAATTATGACAATAATAACATTGATTTTGCTTTCAAGACTCGGTTAATGATCTGAATTTTAGATATATTCTTTTCCGGTGATTGATGAAAAGACGTGTTTTTCAGATTGTTTTAATTCTCTTACATCATCTACAATATGAAATAGCAAATTATGTTCTATTCCTGTTAATTCATTCAGTTTTTTATATGTAGTTTCATCCAAAGCATTAAATTGTTTTGCAACGCCGCGAACGAATTCTATATGTTTACTACTCTTTTCATCTTGCGATATAGTTGTTGGTACTTTTCTAAAGAAATCATCATATCTTTGTTCTATATCCGTTTCCTTTATCTCTTTGCTTTGCTTTTTTGAACTATACATTGTCCTTTCTAGTTTTCTGGATAGTTTATTTAGCTTATCGTTGATGTATTTTTCCTTTCTTCTGAATTCACTATCTAAGATAGTTTCTTCAAACATGCGTTTGACATAAGATAAATATATTTTTTCTAATTCTATGTCCGAATGTGGAGAGAAAAAATCATCTGGTATATTTTCTTTTGTTAAAGAATTCAAATCACCACAAATCCTGATTATTTTCACAAGATTATCTTTAGAGTGACTATGTGCCATAATAAGCTTCATACTATTAAAGAATTCCCTTCCCTTTTCAGTATTCTCAGTCATCCTTCCATTTTCTATTTTAAATGCATCTGGATTATCCTGCACAAAGGAATGTAAAAAATGTTGATACGTGTCAATATCACCATACATTCTTACTTCATCTCTCATACTGCCGTTAGCATGTTTTAGGACTTTTGATGACAGCCCGGCTTCCTTCCTACCTTCTATTTCAGTTATCTTTCTTAAACTAGAGAACTTTTTACTACTATTATCATAGGTCTCTAGCGCCAAATTTGATTTATGAGCTGACGTTTCCAGTATTTTGGTGTATCTGTCTAATATTGTTTTCATGGTGTTTGAAAAGTCGTCCCAGTTTATATTTTGAATTTCAGATGGTGTCTTTAGATTTTCATCTTTATCAAATGATATATTGCAATATGTGCTACCTACATGTAAAACAGCATTATAGAGATCAAAAACATCCTTATAACATTTTTCTATAACCGTTTTTTGTTTCTCTTCTGGTATGTCTTGAAGATAATCTATCATAATAATTATTACTACCCAAAGGTATTTAAACTCAATTCATTTATCCGAAATTCAATAAATCAACGTCGCCGAAGAATTTCTTCTTAGCTGCCTTTATTGTACCAGACACACCTAATACGTTAACCAGCGCTCTAGAATCTCCTATCCTTTGTATAAGAGCAAGAGCTAACCGAACGTGTTCAACAGAAGTATGATTGCATTTTATTATGCCTATCTGCTTTTCTTCCTCGTAGTTAGCTTTAGACATCCATACATCTGCGTCAGCCATTCCAAACTCACCAAGGAAATTTAGCAAAGCATGATTTATTCCAGTAAATACATCAACTGCCAAAGCTTTCTTTTCAGTTATCAGCTGGAATGCTATGTAACGCTTTCTGCTTCTCAATGTCGGTGACAGTGGTCTTGGTCGATCATCCAATTTCAACACCCTCCGTAACCTTCTCTCCTTTTAATTTTTTCTTGTTATTCTCCACGATGCTTTGTGGAATAGATGATGCGCAAGAGAATGCGCTCTCTAACTCTGTGCCTAATACATTTGCCATAGCTACTAGTTTTCTTGGATCTCTCATGTCCCATATTCCGTTTGCACCAGAACAAGCTATAACTGGAACCTTAAGGTCTCTGCATAATCTTACATTTTTCATCATGTTGCCCATTGCAGTTGCTCTCTGTCTTCTGTACTTGTATAATAATTCTGATAAGTTCAGTTGTATTGCTACATTGTTTCTTTTTGCTTCATTCAAACAGATTTCATCTAAACCATTGTCATAACGGTCTAGTTCAGGATGTGCTAAAATATCAACTTTAGGATTTTCGCAAGCAGCACGATTTATGTCATATTTACCGCCAGCAACAACTATTATTTCTACTTCTTCCCTTATTTTGTCTATTATTTTCTTAAGCTCTTCTGGTGTTTCTGCATATATTTTTACGCCTAAATATATCTCTACTGTTGATTCTATCTTGGTTATCTGCTCCTTTAGATGTCTTATCTTCTCTAAAGACTCATAATTGTCACAAATAGCTATTCCTGCATAGCCTAAATGCTCTGCAAATTTAGCTATCTCTGCTACAGTGTTCTCTCCGCCTGCCAGATTGCTATGTATCTCTAAGTCGTAAAATCTCATAAATAGAATTTGATTTTAATGGTTTTAAAGGTTGGTTTCAAAGCTCTCTTTTTAGTGCAAAAAAATCAATTGCAGCTTCGAATGCTTCCTTGTTTTTTAGGTTTGGGAAATTTTTTCTGAAAGCTTTTCTTGCTTCATTTGCCCATTTCTCAGCTTCGCTTTCTGCAAATACTATTGAACCGCGTTTTTTCATTAAATCTATTACATAATCTACTTCTTCTCTTGTTTTTTGCGCTCTTGGCTTTGTCATGATTTCTAAAACCTTTTTGTGTTCTTCGCCTGTTGTATGCTTTACTAAATGAATTAACATTAAAGTTCT
>JAQUSH010000089.1 GCA_028715225.1 Candidatus Aenigmatarchaeota archaeon
AATATATTTTCCTCGCATATTCTTTATTTGATAGAAAAGAATAAATACTGATTGTATTCTCTGAAATTATCAATATGGTGTTTCTATTAGCCAGACTGCTTCAACTGGAGCTCTAATATATAATCTGAATGGTTTAATTTTCTCTGTTCTTATTATTTTCTTATTAGCATCTAACCATTTTGCTTCAAACGGTGGGCAGAAGAAACTATGAATAGTTCTTTCAAATTTATTGAGTCTAAATAATAATGGTTCTGAATCAGAACCTTTGAACATTAATCCAATATATCTATTAAATCCTTTTGCTTCTTTCAAATTTAACACCATTAAAATTATAATTAAATTATGGTGCCCTTGCCGAGATTCGAACTCGGGTCCTTGGGTCCGCAACCCAATATTCTATCCAAGCTATACTACAAGGGCCTGAATTAAAGTTATATGTAAGAATTTAAAAATGGTGGGCTTGGAGGGATTCGAACCCCCGACGTTCCGGTCCGAAGCCGGACGCTCTATCCAGACTGAGCCACAAGCCCATAAGAATAATTAAATACCCAACTAATAAAAAGATTAGAATTAAGGAGTAACTCGATCCATTGTTCTTGGGAATGGAATCGTATCCATTATGTGCTTTGCGCCAGACAGCCACATAACTACTCTTTCTACCCCTAGACCAAAACCAGAGTGAGGAACAGAACCATATTTTCTGAGATCCATATACCATCCATAATCTTCCTTGCAAAGCTTGAACATCTTTAATGATTCTTCTAACTCTTTAGAATCAGATATTCTTTCACTAGCGCCTATAACTTCGCCTACACCTGGCATTAACAAATCTGCACCTAAAACAACTTTCTTGTCTTTAGGATCAACTTTCATGTAAAATGCTTTCATTTCTCTCGGGAAATGTGTTAAGAAAACAGGACCGCCTATTTCTTCCACTAATTTCTTCTCATCTTCATCTGTTAAATCATAACCCCATTTCTTTCCTAATTTAGCAATAGCTTCCTTGTAAGTCATTCTTACAAAAGGTGTCTTTAATTTCAAATCAGCTGGATCTTTGCCAAGTTCTTTAAGTTCCTTTTTGCATGTTTCAGCAACATGATCAGCAATGTAAACAATCAGCTCTTCTTCAAATTTCAATAATTCATCGAAATCCATCCAGGCAGCTTCCATCTCATGGTGCCAGTATTCAGCTAAATGGCGTCTTGTTCTTGATTTTTCTGCACGGAAACTTGGTGCTAGGCAGTATATCCTTTCTAGGCCAAAAATCATAGCTTCTGCATATAATTGCCAGGATTGCGTCAGATAGGCTTTTTTGTCGAAATACTTTACTTCAAAAAGAGTAGAACCTCCTTCGCAAGCAGCTGCTGTGAAGCTAGGTGATTGAACTTCATAAAAATCACGTTCTTTGTAAAACTGCCTTATTGCCTGAAATGCCTCGCTTCTTATCTTTAATATAGATGTCATATAACGGCTTCTTATCCAAAGATGCCTTACGTCTCTTAGAAACTCTTCAGATTGATCTTTGACTATTGGAAAACGTTCAGCTAGACCTATTATCTTTAGTTTCTGAACAGATATTTCATATCCGCCAGGTGCTCTCTTATCCTCTTTAACCAGTCCTTCTATCTCTATAGATGATTCTATAGTTACAGCAGATGCATCTTTGATGCCTTTGCAAGCTAATTGAATAACTCCTGATACATCCCTTAGAATAATGAAAACCAGGTCTTTCTGCTCTCTGACTCTATAGGCCCAACCGTGCAGTTTAACCTCTTTTCCAGTAAATTTACCGTCAAGAATATCTGAAATCTGAATAAACTGATGAGTAGCAGAATCTTTCTTAGTTGTTGAGATTGAGCTCATCACTTATCATACTCATCTAATTATATTTGGTGATTATTCTATTTAAAATTGACTGGCGCCTTGGGCAGGATTTGAACCTGCGACCTCTCGATTAACAGTCGAACGCTCCACCAGACTGAGCTACCAAGGCAGTAATTACAGTTAACGATAGAAATTTATAAACTTATTCTTTAAACATAGAATCAAAGTTTCCGAAATATCTTTTTCTGATTTCACATATTGCTTTATTTCTATCATCTTCATTCGGTACATTTCTTCCATTTTCATTAGCAATCCTTATAGCAAATTCAATGTAATCTCTATTTATTGGATTTTCTTTGAATCCTTTTTCAATATCCTCCATTATATCCGTTAAGCTAAGTAAACCTATTTTCTCAACATCAATTTTGTGTTCTAGTGTTTCAGCTAATTCCTTTCCTTTTTCAGTTAATTTGTAAAATGTAGCTCCTTTTCCTGGCTTTTTTAATTTCCCATTTCTAACAGATACACCAAATTCATTGATTGTTTTTTCTGTAAAAGAAACCTCTTCATACGGTTCAAATACTTGCAAACCAAGATGTTGCACATAACCATCTTTTACCAATTCTGCAAGTTTGAATGGAGATACGTTTATATCAAATCTTGTAAATCTATCCAATTTTTTAACCTTTTCTAGGGAATCCTTAAGATCATATACAAAATATTCTATCTCTCCCATAATAAAATTATATTTTTAAAGGATTTAAATCAAAAAGATATGATTAAAATAAAAACTAAGCAAAAATTCTTCAAATTAATCTATATGGTAAATTAGAGAAATCTTTATATATACTCTAACTAAATTAAAGAATACGTAATCACACTTCGAGTTCGGGCAAACTCAAAAACACATGAAATTTTTCGGGCAAAAATATTTCACGTTTACGTATCGTTTTCTAAAGGTTAATATTCGAAACAAGTTATAAATACATTTCGCCTCGGAAAAATATGTATTCAAGTATATATTACGTGCTCGGCACAAACTGCTTTTTCATTAAATAGATTAATTCAACATGTGGTTTACACATACGTTAAATAAAAATTGAGGTGAAAAATAATATGGATACAACAGTAAAATCAGCTTTTGATAAAGCATTCGGTTCAAATAGAAACACTGGCGCACC
>JAQUSH010000090.1 GCA_028715225.1 Candidatus Aenigmatarchaeota archaeon
AGAATTTAATAAAAATTATTATTCTAAGATTGATAAATTAAATAAAGAAGAAGAGAAATTTGTTCAAAGATTAGATTTGGACACTCTTCCTAATATAAAATTTTGGATAAGAAATAGGGAGAAAAAAGATCCTTTTTACTTACAAGGTTGGAAAAGAAATAAATTCTATCCTGATTTTATAGCACTAACTAATAAAGGACATATTCTAGCTTTAGAATGGAAAGGAGAAGATAGGGTTAGTAATGAAGATACAAAATACAAAGAAGAGATAGCTAAGGTATGGGAACAATTAGGCAAAGGAAAACTTTACTTCTTTTTAGCCCATAATGGAAATATCGAAGAAGTTTTAAATAAAATAAAGGATTTATGATGAAAATATCAGAAATTAAACGGAGAATCTTGCATTGTATTAACAAAATTTATGAAGAAGATTCAGATTTATTTGAGAGAGCTAATTACGAAGTAACAATAAGTACAAAATTAGCCCAATATTTATTTCTTGAATTTAAAGAGTATGATGTAGATTGCGAATATGATAAACATATTAATGATGTAAAGTTCTCAACCGACCTAAATAAAAACATACGTCCAGACATTGTTATACATAAAAGGGGTATAGATAAAGACAACTTAGTTTTTATAGAGATTAAAAAAGAACAAAACCGTACAAACAGAGAAAATGATTATGAAAAACTTAGATCAGTAACAAAACAAATTACGGATTTAAGTATAAATTCAAATGATAGATTTAAGTATAAATTGGGTGTATTTGTTGAGTTAACAAAAAATAAAGAAGAAGTGATTATAAGATATTTTGAAAATGGCGAAGAGTCTATTTAATTGGTGCTTACAGAATGTTTGAAAAACTGAGAAATAAGAAATTCAACTGGTACGATAACTTAGAACTTAACGCATATTCGGAAAGAATAAAGAAGATCTGTAAAAAGTATGAGATAGAACCTAAATCTAAAGAAATGTATCTAAGAATACAAAAGGATATTTTTAGACGATCATCTATATCGACAGAAAGTATAGAAACTAAGGAAAAGGCTCTTTCTTTACTTCATGGTTTCATATTGTTAAAAGTAAATACATTAAATAAAGAATTTATTGACACTATCCGATTAAATTTTCAAAATTCTGCAAAAGGATTAGCAAGGCAAATCGTAGAGACATATATACGACTATTGTACTGTAGAATCAATAAAGAGTATATAACTCATTTACTTGGTAAATACCCACAAGAATCAAAAAATTATAATTCTATTAAAAAATTAATTGAAGAGCTTAAGGACTCAGATATAAATATAAGTTACATACAAGGCATAAATAAAAATGAAATGCTAGACAGTTTTTATTCAGCTTATGGCTATCTTTCTGATACCTTCCATATGTCCATCGCGAGTGTTGCTCCTGCCATATGGTCATTAAAAAACAAAGGCAATAAGACATATTCATCTGAATTATATGCTAATAATCAAGATGGAGATAGTATAGCTATTGTCCCTTCAGCATTTCCTGACGAAATCAAAAAATGGATTCAATTATTTTTTACTTATTCTGGTTTCATATATGAAGAATTAAATCTAAAGTAATTATAGCTTCAATTCATTAATATACTTCTCATATTCCTTCTCATCAACGCTCCAGAGCACTTCCTTTGTCAGTTCTATGATTGCTCCCTGCGACATTCCCGTCAGCCTTGAAACCTCGCTGTAATCTATAGGATGCTTTGTTATCCTGCAACCGGCTAATATGCATGCTCCTGCAACTGTATTGAACATGCTGGAAGAGAATACCCCAAGTTCCTTTCCTTTTTCAATTAATTTCATTATTACAGCAATTGTAAGGTTCGGAAGCTTAAGCTGTACAGCATATCTCTCGGCAAAGGTTTCGGGAAGAGCCGGCTTAATCTTAATATCCGTTGCATCTGCTATGTTTTTTGCATAGTTTATAACCTGCTTTTCTCCCAGATTTACCTTTTTGAAGTCGCTTAATAATAAAGGATATCCTATTGTTCTTGATGCTATTAAGGAGCAGGCACAGAGCAGTATCTTCTTGTTTCTCCCCATAGTTTTTCCTTCATTGTATAATTTGATGTAGATATCCATTGATGCTTTTCTCAATAAGTCTGAAAAACCCATCTGGGAAGAAACCAGATTTAATATTTCAAGGGCTTCTTTTAATGCCCTTTCTTTCTTTGATTCCAGAGAATGGGGATATGCTATTCTTATCTTATTACTTGATTCATTGAGGTATATCTTGGTAAGGGGCTTGTTTTCGCTGTAGTTCGGAAGGGAATCAGTTATCACTAATCCGCATTTCCTGCATAAAACTTCATAGTTTTCATAATCAAAGTAAATAGATTTGGAGTTACAGTCCGGGCATTTGGAGATATCGTGTATCATAATTTATATTGGGCGTAGGTGGTATTTAAAGGAGGGATAGGGTTTTTAAAGGATATGTTTTATCCAAATTGTAAATTATTACCTTTTTCTAGTATATGTTTTTCAAAAAATTTGAGTGATGTCTCAGCTTTATTGATAATATCCTCATAAGTCCATATCTCTATTTTATGTAAATGGTTTCTTAATAATTCCAGTTCTTTTCTTTGTTTCTTTGATAAATTCATACCTTTAATAGAACCAACTACAGCTATACCTTTCGAGAACTTACCATGCAGTTCTTCTTTAATAGAGTACACTACTGCTTGTTTAATCCCATCAAAAATGTCATAGGAGATTCCTTCTTTAGTAAATAAGTTATCGTTAGCCTCTTCTAGTTCTATAATCAAACATCTATCTTTTACACCATTAAGTTTTTCAATTATAAAATCAGCAGCGTACCTGCCTCTTTTTGTTTCCTTTGTTTTTTTACCATTACAGTCAATATCTGAATTGATAGTTTTATCAAAATATTCAATACCAAGTAACCAAAAATTGTTTACTAAATATTGATGAATTTCTTTTTCATTTTTATTTTTAGACTGCTTATGCT
>JAQUSH010000016.1 GCA_028715225.1 Candidatus Aenigmatarchaeota archaeon
CGTGACAATGTTTTTAGAGGCGGTGGACCTAAGAAAGAACTAGCTAAAAAGATTTATGAGAAGTTTAAATGAATATAAAGTTTTGCTTCTATATTGAGTTATGGAAGAACCATTTTTATACGGCATGGAAGGAGACATATGTGATTTGCTACTTTATGGAGCGGCAAGTATAGAAACAATATACTCTTTCTTATATGATAATAAAAAATCGGTAGAAACAATTTATCCAAAAAAACCATTAGAAAATAGAAAAAAGTTAGATAACCTTTTATTAAAATTAATAAAAAAGGGTATTATATCTGAACAAGCGGATGGTCATATTGAGCTTACTCCTGATGCTAAAAAAATATTTAAGTGATTGGAATAAAGAAAAGGAAGAAATTTTTAGTAAATCTGATCCAATGAATGAATTTCAGGATTGGGATTATGGATCCGATGTAGACAATCATAGAGTTGACTCCCTTGATAGAATGCGATGGAGAGAAAATGTTCCTGATATAGTAAAAAAATGGCTTTTCTATCTCACTGATAAAATAGAATTTAAAGAAGGTAAAGGATTCGCACAATTCTAAATAATACACTCATCTATTTCTTCGAAGTAGACAGAGCATATCTGCTCAAACAAATCATCTTCTGTCTGTTCACCGTTCAGGTAAATCTCAGTAGATCCACGTATTAGAATCATCGGTGTTTCTGAAGTTGGGAACCTATCTTTCATGTAATCGTAAAGTTCTGAATATTGATTTATGTTTATCCTTTCTAGCATCATTTTAGAATTTAATCTGTTAATCATCATGGCAAGCGTGTCTATCGTATCGCTTGGTTCGTCGTAATAAACTCGAACGACAACTTTATTCTGTTTGAAGAAATAAGCTTCATCTGATTCCTGAAGAGGTTCATCAAATATCAGCTTCTCTTGTTTCTCAGAAGGAAACACATAAGATGCTGCTATAGCAAATGTGCTTCCAAAAAATATTACAAGCATGAATGCTGCTATCAATTGTTTTTTCTTTTCTCGGTTCATCTCATCGCTTCCTTAAGTTTTTTCTGCATAAATAAAAGCATCTTTTTTCCTTTAACTTGTGTTGCTTTTGTTGGATAACCATCGACTCCGGATTTGCTTATCCCTATTTCTTTGAAATTAGATGGCCATCTTTCATTGACTGCTCTTTTCATATTTACATTCTTTTTATCAATATAAAGCATTATCGATGTTTCTCCTTCTCCGGCATGGCCTCCTGTTTCTATTATCCCTTTTTGCTTTGCTTCGAGGCTGGAACTACCGAGATAATCGACTATTCCAAATTCTTTTTTTATTTTATTGAGAATTTCTCGTTGCGTATTGCCATCATGGCCTAAAAAGAAAAATATCTTCTTTGGTTTCAGTTTCAATATATCACTTAATATTGTTCTTATCCAAGATTCGTATTCTTCCTTATTTGGTCCTATTGTTCCGGGCATTTGTTTGGTTGAAACCACACCAGTATAGTTCATTACTGGAGCGACAACGACATCTTTTGAATTGTAAAAAATCTTGCATACGTGCTCGGCAACTAATGCATCAGTTTTTATAGGAAGATGATAACCATGCTCTTCGGTTGATCCGTGTGGAATGAGAATTATTTTTCCTTTACATTTTTTAACTGCTTCATTCCAACTCATGTCATCTAGTTTCATTTCTTTCCCTCTGTAAATAGATTGCAGTGGCAGTGCTTCATATTCTTTATCTCATCCATGTGCCAGAAGCAAGGGCATACTTTTTTCTCGTCTTCTTCTTTGTTTCCAGTAACTATTCTGCAAGGACAGTAAGATTTGCCGTGCTTTTCTTTGTTTCTTATCAGTCCTTCTAATATAGCTTCAACTATCTTCTTGTTTTCGTTTAACTTTATTTTCTGGCTTTTGGCGTATTCTGAATAAACATTAAGCATGTTTTTCTTAAGCTCTTCTTTGTCTTGATTTTTTTCAAATACCTTTTCTATTTTCTTTTGTGTCTCAAATCTGTCCATCGATTCACCTTTAGCATATTTTGGCTGCTTGTTCTCTTAATTCTTTTAACTTTCGTATTGATATTCCTGTCTTCTGGTTTAATTTTTCTATTTTAGTTTCTACAAGTGTCTTGCAGAATATAATATTTGATTTAGCCAGATTTCCTTGAGTGTTTGTATCCAGGTTTCTGAGCATCGTTATTGGATATAACTTCTTGTCCTCTATCATCTTTGACAATGACTCTCCTGCAGGATAATCCCAGCTTAACAATCTGATATTTTTAGACAGAGCATAACTTATCACATCTGATGAGAACTTTGTATTTGTGCACAGCCATGGTTGATCGAATTTCTGAGTATATCCTTTCTTGAATCCATCTTGCAAATCTAAGAAACGTGCGTATGTATAAAGAACATCCTTTAACCCAGTGTATATTCCTGGCGCATTGTGATATTTGCACTCAATTGAATAATATTTTATTCCTGATTCAATTCCAGATTTAGAAGTTATAGGCTTTCCTGCCACAATATCTACTTCGTGTATGACACCAGATCCTCCTTTAATCAATGAATGAACTTTAGCAGTATAGCCATATTCTTTCAGTATTTGCGAAACCAGTTCTTCAAAAATAAATCCAGCTGGTCCTAAACGCATCAGCGCTCCTTTTAGATCGTATTTAATACCTGCCTGCGGAGCTTTCTTCTTAAGCAAAGAAAGTGTTATGTTCAAAATATCTCTGGTTGACATGCCGCTTCTAACTCTGGCTGCAACCTGATTAGCTATCTTATTCGCATCGTCTCTAGAAACACCTGCTCTTATGCAGGTTCTTTTGACTTTGTTTATGTTGAATTTCTCCATTCGACCTGAAGCTTTCACTATCCACATATGACTATTTATTCTTTTTTGATATATTAAAGTTATGTCATGCGTATATCACATCAGAAAAAAACTCATCGAAGATATACCATGGCCTGAGAATCATGAAGATTTCATGAAATTGGTTCGTAAAAAAATGTCTCTAAAATATTGAGTATTTATTCTTTTGTATCGCATTAATTTGTATGTCATGCACAGGATTTGCAAATTATAAAAACTTAAGAGAAGTGAAATCAGCAATAGAAATAATTTGCCAAACATTATCTAAATCTGGAGAAACAGCAGCTAGAGAACTGTATACAGAATACCTAAGAACACATCCAGACTTGCCAAAATTCGAAGACATGCTAGAAGTGTATAATCCAAGAGCAAGTTGGTACCAATGGGATGAGCAATTTGCTGAATCTACTGCAGCGTGCGTTCTTGATCAACGATTGGAATCTATAGATATGTATAATATGGGCGATGATGAAAAGTATGAAATGAAAAGGCGTGCGATTGAAAGTAGTAGTGTTAGTGAAGAAACCAAAAAAAGCTTTATTAGAGACCTTATGGACAAACAATTCTCATCCTAAATACTAACTCACCTCAAAGAGTAAAGTTTATATTCTTATTCTTAGAGTATTCTGCTATGGAAAATGAATCAATAAATGATAAAAAAGACACGGAAAGAGTACCTAAAGCTATTAAGGCATTGTTTTTGCCTGGTGAATATGCTGAAAGATTTGCATATATAAGTCCTGAAAATCCTAATGTCAAACTTTTAGGATCTGACAGCTCTTTAGATGCAAAAGAATTCATTGCAAAATCTATGAAAAAAATGGCTGAGGAAAATATTTTGTCAGCTTATGCAGAAGGTGGAATTGATACTGCAAGAAGGGTGTATAATGGTTATATAAAAATTGGAATTAATTTAAGATCAATTGAAGAAATCGTAGAGCTTGATCCTTCAGCATGTTAAATGAAATATTCCGATTACTTTGTTTCTTCTAGAATATTTGTTAAATTCCTCTACAGCCTGAGCAGTTGGTTTTATTACAAGCTGAACGCCCTCTACGCCTGCCTTGACCGAAACACCTGGATCTACTTTCATCTGTCCAGCTGTTCCTGTTCCGATAACAACAATTTCAGGTTCTTTCATAATCATATCGTGAAAATCATTTTCCGAGAAAATATGAGAACTTTGCCTTGGTATTACTTCTCCATCCCAGCTTACAGAAACATCATTTGTAAACTTTCTTCCTTTTATTATTATGTTTCCGAAATAGAAACTATCAATGCTTACCATATATAGATTATACACAGAATAAATATAAATAATTACCTATTTCTATCGGATTATTACTTTGAAATTGCCTTAAGATATATTCTCATGTCATCTTCATTCCAAGTTGAATATTTGCTCCATGCAGCTGCACAAAGTTCTGGCAATGTAATATTATATTCTCCTGCAACTTTTCTCAATTCATTTTCTGCCTGTTTGTATTTATTTGCTGGAACACTTCCCTTTGAAACATCTATATCTAATCTGTCTGCAATTTTTGTATGAGCAAGATACTCAATTAACCACGTATCTATTGAAACCGTTTGATAACCAAGCTTCAAGAAAAATAAGCTAGCAAGTTTGTATCCAATACCAGTTACACCATTTATTATTTCATCCCTTAACTCATCACATTTTTCTCTACCGTTATTAACATCATCTATTAATCTTTCAGGATAATTTGTTTCTATCCAGAATTTGGCAGAGTTAGCTAGATATCTTGCTTTTTGTCTAAATACACTACCATGTCTTCTTATTACATCTTCAACTTCTTGATTACGAGATATAACATTTTTAGGATCAGTTAAACCTTTCTCCTTTAAGGTTACAAATGTTCTGACTTGAGTAGTATAATATTGTCTGTGAGATAGTTGGGAATAAACAAGTGCATCATAAGCACCGATCCTATTTATATAATTTTTATTTAATACTTCTCCTTTTAGTATTTTTCTTGCACGTTGCAAATCTTCTTCATCTAATTTCCAGTCCCGATTTGGATCTATTTTCTTTTCTAACATGCTTAATTCTTAATTCTAAAAGGATTTAAATGGTAGCCCCGGGAGGATTCGAACCTCCGTCTATCGGTTTCCCCTGAAAATCCAGAGCCGACTATATTGCCAAAAGACCACAGAAGTGAATCTTTTCTTGGCCGCTATATTCCGCGAAATGTCGCTAAAAACAACAATTCTCTACGGGGCTATTGACCAAGATTTGGCTATAGAGATATTCAATTTCAATCTTTTTAATCTTTCCTTTGCATACTCTTAATATGAAATGGAAGACCCCGCCAAGAATTAAGATATATGAAGCCTTAGGTTGTATTGCAGATAATAGGATAGAAATAAACGGAAATGAAGGTAAAATATTTTCATCAAGTTTAGGAAAATTTTATTCCATAAAATATGATGGAAAAGATTCAATCATGTGCAATGATAATGGTTCTTATTGGGGTAATTATTTGGGTTATCCACAAATAGCATTTTTGATGTTGAAAGATAAGATAAAATATAACTCTAAATTCATAGATGCATTGAAAGGAATCAAATGGAAAGATATAAACACAAAATTCAAAAATGATTATGAAAAGACTGAACATTATGTTTTAGAAACAGTAAAGGAAAGGGGATTTAATGTCAATGAACTTATGGAAGAAGTCGATAATATTTTTGAACAAATAAAGAAGCTAAAGATGGTTTTCCTTGGAGAAAAAACAAAACCGCCTTCTGGTTATTAGTTTTCTAAGCCAATAAATGCTGTTTCATCTGTGCTGCCTTAGGCTTGCCCTGAAGAAGTTCTACAATCTTTAATGCAAATTCCATTGCTGTGCCTGGTCCCTGAGATGTTATAATATTGCCGTCTACAACAACTCTTTCACCACGAGGCATGTCTAAATTCTTTTCTAAACCTGGTGCAATTGTAGCACGCTTATCTTTCAGAACGCCTGCTTTTACTAAAATCATTGGTGCACCGCATATAGCAGCTATTATCTTTCCTTGTTTTGCGAAATCCTGAACAGAAGTTATTATTGTTGGACTTTTCATAAGATTTTCATAACCAGGTGATCCGCCAGGCAAAACAATTCCATCATATTTGTTAAGATCAACTTCATCAAGCATTCCATCAACCTGAACTTTGACTCTGTGAGCGCTTGTAACGAACTTAGAAGGTGCGCCTGCGACAAACACTTCTATTCCTGCTCGTCTTAAAACATCAATGACAGTAAATGCCTCAATGTCTTCAAATCCATCTGGTAAAGGCATTATCATTTTTGGCATAAAAATCACTCTAATTTTTTGATTCTATCCTCGAAGAACTTGCATTCGATGTCTACTCGCACATCCGGAACTTTAAATCCATAACATTGGCCTTTTTTACCAGCCAATCCTTTCAATAATTTGCAATCTTTACATCGAACCATGTCAAAACCTCTAAATTATATATGATGCTTACAAATATAAATATTGGTATTGGTAATGTTAAGTGATTAAAATGGGAGTAATATCAGTCAACTTGAAATCGATACAGGCAACTAAGAACGAAAACCTTAGCGGCGGCATTGAAGTTAACAACAATGTGACGCCTATAGATGTCAGAGAACTTGACATGCCAGGAATTGGAAAGAAAGGAATAGTTATTGATTTTCAGTATATATCTAAATATTCTGTAAACGGAGAAAAGGTCGCTGAGATAAAGATTCTTGGTGAGGTTTATTACATTGGCAGTGACATGGAAGAAATATTGAAGAAATGGAAGAAAGAAAAGGAAATGCCTGAAGATCCTTACATAGTAATAATTAATACTATTTTTAGAAGATGTGCTGTTAAAGCACTGCAGCTAGCGGAGGACATACAGCTACCGCCTCCAATCGGCCTGCCTTTTGCGCAAAAATCAAAGCAAGAGTAAAGTAATATGGAAATGAATATCTTAGTTGGTGGTAAAGCTGGGCTTGGCGCAGCTAGAACATCTATTCTGCTTGGAAAGATATTTGCTAAGATGGGTTATTATGTTTACAATTACAGAGATTATCCTTCTCTTATTAGAGGCGGACATAATTTCAATGTCCTCAAAGTTTCAGCTGATCCAATCTTCTCGCATGATGAAGAATATGACATTATAGTTGCTTTTGATCAGACTACAATTGAAAATCATGAAAAGAACCTTAAGAAAGAAGGAATAATACTTGGTGATAGTTGTCTTAAATCTTCTAAGTTGATTAAAATGGATCTTAAAAAAATAACTGATTCTGTTGGAGTTAAATATGTTTTAGGAAATGATGCTCTGATAGGAGCACTTCTAAAAACTCTTAGTTTAGATATTGATGATGCAATTGAAGTTGTTGAAAAAGATTTCAAAGACAGCGAAAAGGTTGAAGAAGTTTTAAAAATTGGTTATGATGTTGTTAATGAAAAGTTCAAGATGGAATGTTCTAAAGGAAAAGAAAAATACTTTTTAACAGGAAATGAAGCAATCTCACTTGGTGCAATTGCGGGTGGTCTTGATGTTTACATGGCATATCCGATGACGCCTGCAACCGGCGTATTGCATGAGATAGCAAGGCTCCAGAAAAAACACAATGTTCTTTCTGTACAGATAGAAGATGAAATTGGTGTAGCGAATGCTGCGCTAGGATGTTCATTTGCAGGTGCGCGCACAATGATTGGAACATCTGGTGGTGGCTTTGATCTCATGACTGAAGCTTTGAGCATGCAAGGAATAAGCGAAGTTCCTTTAGTTGTTTATCTTTCACAGAGAACGGGCCCATCTACTGGCGTACCAACTTACACAGAACAAGCTGATTTGAAAATGGCTATGAGCTGTGGACATGGAGAGTTTCCAAGAATAATTATTGCACCAGGAGATGCAAATGAATGTTTTTATCGAACAGCTGAAGCATTGTATTTAGCAGACAAGTTTAGAGCACTTGTTATTCTTATGGGTGACAAGCATGTTGGTGAAAACAATTATACTGTTGATAATTTTTCTAAAGTAATAAACTGTCAAAAGTTTATTGTAAATTCTGGAAAGAATTACAAAAGTTATGAATATGCTCTTAATGGCGTTTCGCCTAGAGCAATTCCTGGTTCTAATGCTGTAGTCAGAGCAAGTAGCTATGAGCACAATGAATTTGGAAACACGATTGAAGATGCAGAAACAACTAAAAAAATGAAAGATAAAAGAATGTTAAAAATAGAAGCAATTAGAAATGAAATCGAAAAACTAAAACCTGTTTCTGTTTACGGCAAGGGAGATAATCTAATAATTGGCTGGGGTTCAACTAAAGGAGCTATAGTTGATGCTTTGAAAGAACTTAAGAATTTCAAGTTTATGCAGATAAGCTACATTTCTCCATTTCCAATTAAATTAGTAACAGACGAGATGAAAAAATCTAAAAATATAATTCTTGTTGAGAATAACCAAACTGGCCAGCTTGGAGAAATAATAAGAGAGCAAACTGGAATAGAAATAAAAAATAAATTATTAAAATACGACGGAAGGCCATTTACTAAAAATGAAATAGTTAAAGGTGTTTCAAAATGGAAATGAAAGATTTTGATACAGAAGAAATTATAACCTGGTGCCCAGGTTGCCTAAATCATGCTATACTTAATGCTGCCAAAAAAGCATTTACTAATTTAGTCAATAAAAATAAAATAAAGAAAGAGAACATTGTTGCTGTAACTGGTATCGGATGTGCTGCCAAAATATTTGATTACATTAATGTTTCTAGTTTTTATGGAATACACGGAAGAGTAATGCCAATGAGCATGGGAATAAAAGTTGGAAATCCTGAATTAACTGTTGTAGGTTTCGCTGGTGACGGAGATACTTATGCGGAAGGAATAGGTCATCTACCTCACGTTGCTAGAAAAAATGTAAATATGACAATGATTGTTCATGACAATCAGATATTTGCTTTAACAACAGGTCAAACAACACCAACATCGGCTTTAGGCGATATAACAAAAACATCACCTTTCGGTGTAATGGATCGCCCATTAAATCCAATTGCATTTGCTATTGTATGCGGTGCTACCTTTGTAGCACGTGTATCTACTTTAGATCCTGAACATATGGCAGAAGTATTTGAGAAAGCAATTGAACACAAAGGATTTTCATTTGTTGAAGTGTTCCAGCCTTGTTTAATATTCCACAATAATATTTCTTATCTTTCTGGAAAGACTTACAAATTAGATAAGCCATTAGAATTTAACGATGCGATAAAGAAAGCATATGAATGGAATTACACTAAAGATGAAAAAGCAAAAATACCTCTTGGAATATTCTATCAGACGACTAGATCTACGTTTGAAGATAATCTAGTTAACAAAGGACCTTGGCATAAAGTTAGCAGAAAAATAGATGTTGATAAAATAGTTGAAGAATATAAATAAATTAATCCATTGTTCCGCCGCCTTCTCGTTCTTCTACCTTGTGACCGAGATCTTTGAGTTTTCTTGCCTGTTCTGGAGTAAGATCAGCTATTATATAACTTTTACAATTATTTATCATTCGGCCACGCACACTTCCACCAACTTGAACGATGTTTGTTCTTACTCTTGTATCATCATTAAGTCCTTCTCCAGGATCAGATTTCTCTATGTTATATAGATATGATATTGTCATAAAACATATTCGGTGGAAAAGAATTTAAACTTGTTTTGTAATTATATACTATGAAAATAGCAGTAGATGTTGATGCTGTTCTTTTAGATTTGGTGACCCCATTTCTTGATTTTTATAATGAAAGGCATAAGACATCATTCGAAACACATATGGTCAAACATTATAATTTTCACAAATCGTTTGGTGGAACGCTTGAATCAGAAGTTGCTTTATTGATGGAATTTTGCACAACGGAAGCTTTTAGGAATCTAACCCCTGTAAAAGGATCAGTAGCAGCTGTTAAAAAACTTCATAAAAAACATGAACTTATCATAGTAACATCGAGAAATCCTGGATTGAAAAAATTAACAGAATATCAATTAAATAAATATTTTCCTAATTGTTTTGATAAAATAATTTTTACCAATGAGCACTGCGGACCACAAAAAGGAAAATCAAAAAAAGCTATCATAATTTCTAAAATAAATCCAGATATAGTAATTGAAGATTGTTTAGACTACCTTCTAGATCTACCAAAAGCTACAAAGGGAATATTACTTAACTACCCGTGGAATCAAAACAAATTACCTAAAAACGTTGAACGAGCTATGGATTGGAAACAAGTTTTAGAAATTATTGAAAATGTTTAAACAGATGATTCAAATTCTTTAATAGGCGGAAATAATTTTCTTATACCTTCTAAATATTCTGTACTCACGTTCCAAACGCTTAGTTTGCAAGCTTTTGGTATTTCTTCCGGAACATGTGTTTCCATACATTCAAAATTTAATTGTCCTAGTTCTTGGCCAACAAAATATGTTGCTTGACATTGACATTTTTGCGTCGGATCTAAAGAAACTCTATGCCCTTTTTCATAGTTTTCATATGTTCGCACGTCAGTAACTCTGTGCCAATCAATGATTCCTTCTTTAGCATAATCTCCATTAGAGAATGGACAACCTTTTTGAATAAGATTTTGTGGCATAAAAATACTTGTATAGAAAAGGATTTAAACACAAATCATTAGATAATTTTATTAGAATAATCAGTTGGATCCTTTGCATATATACTACGATTTAAATCTTTTTCTATTAATAGTATAATTATGAAAAATCTCCTTTATGTTCCAATGGCACACAATCCGATGAAAGAAATGGGCATACACGGATTAATGTCAGCTATATCTGGAAAGGATGAAAATGAAATTAAAAACAATATCATTAAATTAAAAAAATATGAAGAATTCCTATCCGGATACTGGGACGGGATTATTAAAAAAATAAATGATTATAAAAAAGATAAAAATATACATAAA
>JAQUSH010000091.1 GCA_028715225.1 Candidatus Aenigmatarchaeota archaeon
TTTTCCGAAGGTAAATTTTACTTCTTACCGGGGGAGTCTAGGTATAGAATAATATAAAGAAATTTGCTGTAAAATTTCTGCCCAGTTAACATATATTATAGTTTTCTACACTAATAAATTTGCATATGTTAATAACCTCAATTCTAAAAATTATTCCCCCTATAGTTATCCCAAAGAAGATAATAGAACTTTGGTTGAGTTATCAAATTAAAAGAATTAAGAACAAATTTGAGAGAATAGTTTGGCGTCTTTCTTATTATGCAACGCATCATGGCGCTAGTAGTACTTGCATGGCTCTTTTTATTTCGCCAAGGATATTTATGTTGAACCCTAAAAGAAGAGAAGTTTTTATTAAGAAATGTCATGAGGGATTTAATATAGCTCAGAATGAAATTGCGAAACTCTTACCCGAACTTGAAGCAAAGTTACCCGATCTGCGAATATTATATCGTAAAGAAGTTGGTCGATTTAGAAAAGACAGGAAACCGCCGATTCCGCGATACTCTAAGGCCGGAATTGAGTATTCAAAACAATTATTTTATTCAGCTGTCCTTAGAGAGATAGCAAATGCAATAGCTTGGCAAATATTGGGAAATGACGGTACTAAAGTTCGAGCCTTAATACAAGGCATATTACCGGGGCCGATACAGCGTAGCGACCTTGAAAACACATTAAAGACGGCAAATAAGTTAAATTTAGAAGATAAAACAAGTTTTGCATTAATAGCAGATATAACCTCGTGTATTCAGGTGGGAGACCTTCTCATGAGATTGCCTACGGGACAATTTGGGCTATGTGAATTAAAAGATGGCGTTGTAAACAAGAATATTGAAGATTTATTGGAGACTTCCCCTGTTAAACAAGCCGCTTTCGATAAATTTAACCGATTAGCTGATGAATTTGGAGAATCTTTCGTCAAGCAGTTTAGAAGAGTTTTGCGGCAAAGAGAAAGAATGACAATGGCCTTAGAATATATTAACACGTCTGTTGGGGTTGATATACAATGCAAAAAACCAAAGATTACCGATGTCGATCCTCGTGTTACTGTTACATACCATAAAGAAATTAATCACCTTTTGCGGAAGGCAAAAAAGAAAGGGGAAGAATATTTGATTGTTGACGAATGTTTAATGTTAGGGGTATTTAATACGGTTAAATTAAACAGAAGTAGCGATGTTTGTAAGAAAGATTTTCAACATCAAGTATGGCATACATTTTTTGAGAATTGGACAGAATGTCCATATGGCAAGAAATCCGATGAACAAAAAATCAAGAAACATTTTGAATATATGCTGTTACCAGCTTGGGAAATGAAAAATAAAATTCATACCCCTACACATCGCCCTCTATTTATTACTGGCATAGCTGAGGATTTTGTTTTTGATATTCTTTTTGACCGCATGGCATTATTTCTTTATTTCTCACCACAGAAGTTCGTAGAACTCTGCAAGAAGAAAGAAATTAATGCTGCTTGGATTACCGGAGGAGAATATCGTAGGATTAAAGGTGAAGCATTGAAGAATAAAATAGTATTGTTAGACATACATGATGGTATAATTAGAATTAAAGACAGAGTACAGGATTTTACACAGGATATCGGCTTAGGGATGCTCTATAAAATAGTTTATGAATTTGAAAGACCGTCTTCTGTAGTGGAGGCAATAAAAGAAGACTTGCTTACTTTGCCTGAGAGGTTAAAGAAATTGGACAAAGAACCCGGTAATTCATAACTTTTAAGACTTAATTTCATATACTATGTTTGAAAATGGTATTTTTGAAAGAATATTAGAATCTTGGAGAGCCGATCAAGAACATCCCCACAGGGACAGGATTAAAAAATCACTTCCCTCAATTGCTGATTTAAAAGCACTAATAGAGGTTTCTTTTTTCGCAAGCTTAAAAAGAGAAGAAGATAAACCAATTAGTTTCGCTCTAGTTTTATTAGCTAAACATGAAGCACGAAAAGAACAAGAAGCATCTAGTCGGAAACAGTTAATTTTAAGTTTTCCCGAGAGCCTACCCTTTAAAGAATCTTCTATAATAAAATTGTCTTCTGCCTTTGATATTAAAACATCTGCATTATTAGTAGGTCCTAAAGAAAATAATCAAAACGAGTATGAAATATGGGGTGTAATGTTTTTTAGGGCTACCCAAAACAGATTTACGCAAATTCCTGCTGCATTGCACGGATACAACTATTTCCGACCCGATTTGTTGATGGTTACTACTGTTTCCTCTGGTTCTCTAGTAATTAGTAGAGCTGATATCCAAATAGGACATTTTTCTTCTGGGATTTTCACTCCAGCAACGCCAACTCCTTTTACTTCGAAAGCAATGGGTAAATATATGATTGAATATATTAAAGAAGATAAATTATATAAGGAGTTTGAAAATCTCTATTGGCATATTTTTCGAGATTCTATGGAATATCTTCTTTCAGAAGCATCTATACGGGGTCACGGAGGTACAATAGTTTTTGTTCCGGAAAATATCCAAGCTAAATGCAAGGAGAAATATTCGGGTGGTTATTCTTTTAATCAAGATTTTGATTTTGAAAAACTTCTTATATATTTATTAAAATCTGACATTAAGAATGATTTGTTATTTTCTGTTTTAAACCATAGAATTTTGGCAGAACACTTATCATTCTTGGCACAGTTGTCATGTGTTGATGGAGCGTTAATCCTAACTAGCAGATTTAGACCTTTAGCATTTGGTGTCACTCTTAATCCAAATGAATGGACTGGAAAGGTAATTTCTGGACCAAATGGTATTGATAACACTAGTCACGAAATTAATAATCGCATTTGGGGAACAAGACATAATTCTGTTATCAGCTTTACAGGTGATTTTCCTGGCGTATTCTCTTTTGTGATTTCTCAAGATGGACCTATTAGGGGATTTGCGAAGAAAGATGACGCTACTATTTTTTGTTGGGAAGATTGTAGAATTTCTATGTTTGTATGATGAG
>JAQUSH010000017.1 GCA_028715225.1 Candidatus Aenigmatarchaeota archaeon
CCAACTTTGCTTTCAGTGTAAGCAAATTCTTCTTCATCCATTACCTTTGGTTTTCCGCTCATCATATGCGCAGCGACCAATGGTCCTATTCCGTCTCCTACCGGCACACCATCTGCAAAAGCTTTTGTTGCCTTTGTTGCAGATTTTGCCATATCAATTATCATAGGCAACTGCATTTGCAATATCATAGCCAATTGGAACATCTTGTATTTTTTGATAAGTTCAAGCATGTGCCTTACTATTTTTGCTATCTGATGAGTTGTTATTGCTCCGCTTAATGCTCCCTTTAGATTTCTTTTCTGAACAACCGTAAAGTCCGGAACTATAGAATCTACAAAATAATCAAATCTCTTGTCAGCCTGCTTTATTATATGGTCTAGTTTTTTCATAACTCCATACGGATCTGTAGATACAGGCGTCACTGCAAAGAATTCCATGAAGTTTCTTATGCTTTCTTTGACTTTTGGAGTTGGTTTCTTAGAAATATAATTGAAAACATATCCTTTTGACTCAGCTGCCAACTTCTCTAAATCAGCTACATCTCGTTCTAATTTCAAAACAGACTGTGTTACCATTAATCTTGGTCCAAACAGCAGGAAAAATATGAATAATACAAACCATATTATTGTTGACCAGATATCTCCTTCCATTCCGAACATATCAAATACATTAATTTCGTTATTTATAAATGTTATAAAGAAAACAGTAAACCGACAGCCAGAGGTATTGTTACATTGTCATCAAGCTTTGGAAGCATTTCTACAAATGTTGCGCCTAATGCTATGTACCAGGCTTTAGACGGATCAAAGAACATCAGTATAAAGAATGTCATTGTAAAGAATGCAATACTGCCTTCCCAGCTTTTCTTGTTGTTTATAGGCAAATGATGCCTTCCATATAATTTTCCTATCAGCGTTGAGAATGCATCTCCTCCTGCTAATACAGCTATGCATGCTGCTGTTATGTTTATTGGAAACAGGATTGTTGCTAAAAGTATACCTAAAATATAAGACACAACTCCCTTGAAGTACTCGCCTTGTCTCTCGTATGTCTTTAATTCACACATTATGAAATCTTCAATCTTAGAAAGTCCATTTATTCTTATGTTAGATTTTCTCATCAGACCCCACATCAAGAAAAATGCTAAACCTAAAGCAAATATTATCGCTGAGTATGTTTTTCCAAATAATTGCAATACTAAAATTAGCAATATTCCTGATGCATGAACCATCTGTCTCTTTAACTCGACGTGCATCTCTTTCTCCCCAATAATTTAATTGGCCAAGCTAGTATTTGAAGGAAATACTTGATGAAGTGGAAGAACTCATATACTAGGTATATACCGACTGCCATTGCAGCAAACTCAAGGCTCGTCTGATTATTTACAGCTATGTCTAAAGGCAGCTTAAGATACTGAACAATGTAAGGGAAAAGAAATCCAGCTATGGCAGCTGCTGCTGATTTTAACAAAATTCTGAATAATTTGTAAAGCACAAATACGACAATGATGAATATTGCAAACATTATCACTGTGTCTGTTGTTAAATCATAAACCATAATAATATCTTGTTTTGATGCATTTAAAAACTTTTATAAATTACAAATTAATAGGTTGTATTATGAAATTCACATACAGAGAAGTAAGAGATCTGGCTGTATCTGTTACAGTGCTAGCTCTGGTATTTAGCGGATTTGATATCTCTTTGCTGATACCAACATTGTTCATAATGACAGCAGTTTTCTTGTCTCATGAAATACTTGGGCACAAGATGGTTGCTCAGCACTATGAATGCGAAGCTGAATACAGAATGTGGCCTTTGGGTCTGCTATTAGGAATGGTTACTGCTCTGCTTGGCGGTTTCATATTCGCAGCGCCTGGCGCAGTTTACATATCGCCTGTTATTAGAAAGAATTTCACATTTAATGTTTCAAGACTTACTCAGAGAGAATATGCATTTATTTCAGCAGCAGGTCCTATTGTGAATATAATAGTTGCATTCGGTATGATTGCTATAAATCAATTTTATCCATGGGATATTTTCATGCTGACAGCTAAGTTATCATTCTTTTTAGCATTGTTTAACCTAATACCATTTCCTCCACTTGATGGTGAAAAAATAATCAGGTGGAACTGGAAATTCTGGCTCGTTATTTTGATATCTGCAATAGCCGGTTACGTTCTTATTTATCTATAGCTATTTTGAAGATCAGACTTATAGCCACTATAAATCCAGCCACACCTAAACCAATCATCAAGTTTATCAACGCATTTACCAGAACAGTGCTTCCAATTTCAGTGAACAAACCTGCTGATGACCAAGCCATTATTACGATGAATAATGAGGCTACTGCCATCAAGAAGCTGTTTTCTTCTTCGAATCTTATGTTATAAATTGCAACCATTGCACCACATATAGCCAAAATCATCCATACTATTAGTGATGATAGGTTTGATTCTACTACCGCTGCTAGCAATGAAATTACTAATATTGCTAGAAACCAGACTGTTCCTGCGTTTATTTTTATTACTGGTCTTTTCTTAGCCATAACCTATTATTAAGAAAGCTGGTTATTAAAGATTTCTATGTGTAGAAATATCCACTTAAATGTTTTTCGGTCTATATATTATTAATAAGAAAAATGACCTTCGCTTATTGTCTTGTTTTAGAGGGTAACCGATAGGTTTAAATCCTTTTCGGTCATATACTATCTTATAGTGATAACTAAGTAGAAGTAAAAACTAGGTGATTTATGATGGCTGAAGATAAAATAAATGAAAAATTTGGAAAAATTAAAAAACAGTTTGAAAGTGGCAGAATGAAGCCAGAAATATATGCTATTGCTCTTGATGGAATGTTTGAAGCTGGTCTTTCAGAAGAAAGGTATGCTCAAGAAATTATTGGATTGAGTAAAAAAGGTTATATTAATGCTGAAGAAAAATTCAAAGAAGAAAATATTGATCCTTCTAAATATTTACCAAAAAATAATGAAATGACAAACTTAGAAAAACTTGAAGAGCTTGTCAATGAAAAACCAACTCCGCCTTCAGGAGAAACAGTTGAAGATTTGTTAAACACACTTGCAGAAGAAGATTCAAAACCAAAACAACCAGAGCATTCAATGATTGATATAATTTATCAAAAATACCAAAGTGGTGATTTTGATAGATTTGTAGATGAAGGAACAATGAATGCCGAAACTTTTAATTCCAAGTTAAAACAACTTTTAGATCATCAAAAAATAACTCCAGAAGAATATCAAAGTCATCTTAGAACAGAAAAAATAGTAGCACCTGAAGAAATTGTAATAGCACAGAAAACAGATAATAGACTTTATGATAAGGAACATTCTATATATTGGAATGATGTTGAAGAAAAACTTGAAAAACATCTTAAAATAGATCAACCTGCCGATGATGAAAATAATTATACATGCACTACATGTGCGATTAACAAAGTAAATACTGCTGTAGGTGAAAATCAAGATATTTGTCATGTGTGTAATGATAATTTAGTATCAGAAGATGGAGAAGAATTGCCAAAAGAAATTTCACTAGAAGATGAAACGACAAATGAAGAAACATTGAAAAATAATGATAATTTTAAGAAAGAAGCTTTAGGTGTTTTGACAGATATAGAAGTAGATCCTACTGTTTTAGATATGATAAAATTCTATGCAACTACTAACGGATATACTGTGGAAGAGGCAGATTGTATTGCAAATTATATTTCTGGAATGAGTGAAGATCTTATTATGAGTAGGCGTATAGAAGGTAAATTTACACCTGAAATGCTAGATGAAGCAATTAAATTGACTGACAAAGAATATTCTGTTAAAAGAAAATCTTCAAGTGATTTGCTTTTAGAAGCAGCTGATCTTACAAAAAAATATGATGAAGAAATAAAACAAAAGGAAGAAGACATCGCAAAAAAAGAAAGTGAATTATTGGAAAAAGAAATACACTTGATTAAAGCAACTGAAGCGCAAGAATTGACTGAAAGTGAAATAAGTGAAGGAATAAGAAATCTAAAAGCTGAAAGAGAGAGGCTTGAAAAAGAAAAAAATGAAACTGAAAAAAGAGCAGCTAAGATGCAGAAATATTTAGCAGGTGTTTTATCACCTAAATTTAAAGAACTTCAATATATGTCTGAAAGAAATGTTGAAACAACATATGATGGTATTCGTTCAGAAACAGAAAAAATGTTTACACAATACGAAAAAGCTCAGAAAAGATTTTTGGATTTTTTTGATGAATTAAATGATATGACGGATGATAAAGGATTTATAATGTCTGAATTTGGCCAAAGTCTTCAAGATTGGATGGAATCTGAATATTTCCCTAGAGAAGATCTTGATGCTCCAGTTGGATTATTTGTAGATAAGATAAAAACAACTGTAGAACTTAATAATTTTTTAGAAAAACTAAGAGGTGAAAAACAATGAAAACAGATCATAATGATATATGGCATGCAAAACAGGCAGAGAAAAGAACAGAAGCAGAAAGACTTATGAAAAATCCTTATTTTATTTTAGCAGCCGCATCAATGGTAACTCCATCTGATAAAGGATATAAAGAAATGTCTAAGAAAAAATGGTCAACTGGAGAAAAGATAGCTGTTGGTGGAACTGCAGCAGCATTGCTTCTAGCAGCAGTTGGTGTTGGTTTATACAAAATAGACAGTGATAAAAAGAACAATAAAATTAATGAATTAGAAAATAAAAAAACACCAATGTATGATACAGTTGATGGCAAAGTTCAATTCATGAATGTTCTTAAACACCTGAATCAAACAGAAAGATCAGAAATATTTTCAAATCTTCCTCAGGAAGTTGGAGCTGGTTCTGATGTTCAATTAGCATTAGACGCCATATTAGATGATCGTTATGGAAACTACGAACTTACAAGTCATACTGATAGAAACTGGGGTCTTTCAATACACATGGTTCCAGACGGAGAAGGATCATTTGCTTATACAGTTAAAAATGATACCATAGAGAAAGGTGTAGTTAGACAGAACATAAGCACAGCAACTTCATACAAATTGCTTCATTTGATAGGAGATGTTGCAGGTGAACCTTTAGAATATGAAGGACAAGGAATAACTCCATCTAAATTAATGCAAATTAATGATTTAGTAGAATTTGATAGAAATGTTAGAACTGCTTTAGGAAATTACACATCATTAACATTAGATGCAAAAAATGCTTCACAAGCTGGACGTGTAGCTGAAATGATTGAGAAGGTTCCAGAACTTGCAGGAATACAATATAGAATGAATATGCAAGGAGATGTAAAGAATCTTACATTTATTGATTTACAAGATGATGCAGCAGGAACACCAAATGGTGGTGGAAGTATTGCAGTTGCATATAATGAATCAGGTATGCCAGTTGATGTTGTAGTAATTGGAAAAAATAGCACAAGAAACTGGGTAAATGATTATTATGGAAAGGTTTCTAGCACAAGAAGTGGAACAAGAAGTGTAGAACTTACTTATGACGAGAAAAGAATATCAACAAAAGGTCTAAACA
Source organism: Candidatus Aenigmatarchaeota archaeon (assembly GCA_028715225.1). Lineage (GTDB taxonomy): Archaea > Aenigmatarchaeota > Aenigmatarchaeia > Aenigmatarchaeales > Aenigmatarchaeaceae > JAHIDZ01. Next base: position 5,533 of record JAQUSH010000017.1, read on the forward strand.
AACATAATAAAAAAGCAATGAAAAGAGGAATTTCTCACATAGAAAAAGAAATGAAAGAAAATGGAATTGCTTACCTAAATTCAGAAAAGGTTCGTCCTGGAACACTTGCTATTTACGGAATTAACAAGGATACAAAGGAAGTAGCGGTCTACACAGTTAATCATAGAGGATACGGAAAGAAGATCCTTTGAGGTTGATATAAATGTTTAAAAAAATCCTTTTTTCGATTTTTGTAATGTTTTTGTTAGTTGGAAATGTATTTGCTTTTGCAGCTGATACTGGAGAAACAACAGATGGTACATACTCTTTAACAATAAATGTATTTACTTCAGGAGGTTCATCTCTGAATGGAAATATAAGAGTGTATAATCCTTCAAACACATTGGTTTGTACAGCAGACAATGTTCAGCAAAAGATATGTCAACTGACTTCTGGATTGGTATATTCGTATACAGTTTCAAACCCAGCATACAATACAGGAACAGGAAGCGTGATGCTTAGTGGGAATACTGTAAGAAATGTTTATCTTATAGCAGATACTACAGCGCCAACTATGATGACTTTAACATCATCTACTCATCCAAATCAAAATATTTATTACAATAACAATGATCCTTCATTTCAGTGGACATCTTCAGACAATGTAGGAATAGATGGATACAGCTTTACAATTGATCAGTCAGCTGGAACAGTTCCAGATACAAGTAAAGACGTAGAAGAGACAACAACTTCTACTTCATATACAAACTTAGCAGATGGAATATGGTATTTCCATATCAGACCTGTAGATAATGCAGGCAACTGGGGTTCTGCACTACATTATACAGTAAGAATAGACACAGCTGGTCCTGTATTTTCAGGATGCACAGTTAATCCAGCAAGTGGTTCACCTTATTCACCTGGGCAAACTTATACTTTTAGTTGTACAGTTACAGATATTTCAGGAGTAAGTTCTGTTACATTTAATTTTGGCGGAAGTTCAAAGACAGTAACTAAGTCTGGAGATGTTTATACAGCGACATTCAGCAACCTGAATGCTAATACTTATTCATACACATGGGCAGCAAGAGATTCAAACAATATACAGAGCACAAATACTGGTTCATATGTAGTTTCACAAGCTCTTACACAGATGCACATTGCAATAAATGATGTTGAATCAGATGCAAGTTTCATGGTGCCTGAAGATTTTTCAATTAAAACTTGGCCAGATGTTTCAGACGGAACATATTATGTATACAGAAACGGCGTTATTTTGGATTCTGGAACAAGTACAGTTCCTGTTGTACACTGGGAATCAATAGTTGTGCCAGGCACAATTACTTACAGAATGACATATTCTGGTACAAATTATTATGCAAATGATGTGATTAGAACAGTTACAATTCTGCCAGATAATGTATTGCCAACAATAGTTCATACAGAAAATCCAACATCACCAACAACTTATGCGCCAGGACAGACATATACATTTACAGCAACTATCACAGATAATGTTGGTGTTCAGAGCGCACAGTTTTATTTTGACGGGGTTAATTATGTTTACACACAAACTGGAAATACTTACACAGTTATGTTGAATGATCTTTCAGCAAATACTCACACATATGAATGGAGAGCAACTGATATAAACGGAAACGCAGCAACAACAGGAGTAATTAATTATATAATCAACAGAGCTGCACCTGTAGCTCATTTATCATTGAATGGAGTAGAATCAGATCAGACAATAACTTACGGCGTATTATCAACAGCTCTTGGTTGGATAACAACAGGAGAAACAGATGGAATACTGCAGAGAGACGGTGTTACTGTGACAAATCCTGAAACAGAAACACTTGCAGCAGGAATCTATACTTATGATTACATTTATCCTCAAACTGAAAACTATACAACACTTACAATAACAAGAACATTAACTGTAGACAAAGCAACACCAGTATTATCTTTAGGAGCAAATCCAGGATGGACAGTTGCTTATCCAAACACAATAACAATCACAGGATCAGAAACAAATCAGGGAGATTCTGATTTAACTTATGAATTAGTTAGAGATGGAATTGTTGTATCTAATCCAGACACTGTTTCAAATGCAGGAACATATAATTATGAATTTAGAACAGCTGGTGGAGAAAATTATACAGCAGGAACAACAGGTGTACAGGTTGCAACAATAACAAAACAGACACCAATTTTAACTTTAACATTCAATCCAGTTTCACCAATAACTTATGGCACACAGATGACAGCAATTTGCACTGTTGATAATTTGGAACAGACACCTGTTCTTTACAGAGACGGTGTAGATGTATCTGCTGAAAACAGTGTACCTGTTACTTTGAATGCAGGAACATATTCATACTCTTGCGAAGTTTTAGAAAGTGCTAATTATGCACCTTCAACAGTTGGTCCAGAACCATATACAGTTAATCAGGCAAATGTAGTTGATCCATCTAATCCACTGATACATTTAGCATTGAATGGAATAGAGAGCGACCTGACAATAGCTTTAGGTTTGCAGTCAAATGCGACAGGATGGAAAGACATAGCAGATGGTACACTTACTCTATTGAGAGACGGCGCACCAGTTGGTTTAGAAGATGTGCAGACTTTGCCAGTTGGAGTTTATAATTATACTTTGGTATTTACAGGAAATGTAAACTATGCAGATGCATCAGTAACTAGATTTGTTTACGTTTCAGATTCAACAGCACCGATTATCACAATAACAGCACCTTTAACTGGACAGTATACTTCAAATGAAACATGGCTAAATGCAACAACCGACGAGAGTGCAACATGTTATTTCGGAACATCAAGTAATCCAACAAATCCAATGACATCAGTCGGAACAGACCACTCAACATACTTAACAGGTTTGCCATACGGTTCAAACACTTATTATGTAAGGTGTGCTGACGTTTATGGAAACGAAGCAGAGACTTCAGTTACATGGAATGTTGTTCCTCATTATGATATTGAAATAACTAGCGGATGGAATTTGATATCTTTGCCACTTATACCAGTGTCACCAATTTTGACTTCAGATCCAATGTGGGGCACAAATTATATTATACAGCATTACAATGCAAGCTTAGGAATAGTTCAAGAATATGATTCATCTAATCCAGGAGCAGCAACTTTATCTGAATTAGTTCCAGATTACGGATACTGGGTACATGCAAACACAGACAGAACATTTACTTATTTAGGTACAGAACCAGGAATCAGAACAGTTCCATTAGTTAACGGAACAAACATGGTTGGATGGACATCTAATGAATCAGTAAACATGCAGATAGCATTATACTTCATATCAGCAAACGTAACATCAGTTGAATGTCAAGACACAACAGACACAAGCATTCAGGCATTAAGAGTATGCAACATATCTACTGAAAGCTTTGAACCTGGAAAAGGTTATGTGATTAATGTTTCAAGCGCAAGCGAATGGAGCTATGTGCTAAATGTTCCACCTACAGCTAACGCTGGATCAGATCAATCTATAACAGTAAGAGGCGGAATAACAGCAGATGGTTTAGGATCTTATGATTTAGATGGTACAATTGTTTCATACGTATGGACATTAGGCGGTGAAACAAAAACAGGAGCAACAACAACTTGGGAATTCAATACAGTTGGCACTTACACAATAACACTTACTGTAACAGACAATGAAGGAGCAACAGATACAGATGATTTAATTGTAACTGTTACTGCACCATCAGGCGGAGGTGGTGGAGGCGGAGGCGGTGTTAGTACTACATTGCCAAGCACATCAGGATTCATAATTATAAATCTGACAGCACCTGAAACAGTTACTGCAACAAAAGGACAATCTGTAACATTTACAGCAACAGTTTCAAACATAGGTCAGACAGATGTTTATAACATCTATTTAGAAGGGGTTCCACCTTGGGTAACAATGACACCAGTGAACATAGAGCATCTTGGTAAAGGAGAATCTGGAAACTTCATAATAACACTTAGCGTTCCTCAAACAGCACCAAGCAGACAGATACTTACGTTAACTGCTAAAGGTTCAAATCCAAATGCTACAGCTGAAGCATCAGCTACAATAGAAATTATTGGAAACGCAGCAGAATGTGAAAACTGTGCACAGCCAACAGCATGGACAACTTGTGATGTAAACGGTACACAAACTAGAACAGTTTATACTTGCGATGCTGAAACAGGATACAATTGTGTAGAGACAACTGAAACAAGAGCATGTGGCGGATTAACAGGTTACTTCCTGTTGTTATCAGACAATCCTGTACTGAGTGCAATAATTGGAATTATAATAATTTTGATAGCTGTATTTGGATACTACTACAGCAGAAACAGAGAAAAAGTAAGAGGAAAGATAAGCGCAATGCTTGCTAAATTCAAACCTGCTAAAAAGGAATCTAAACCACAGGGAATAGACTTTAATGTTGAATATAAGAAATGATTATTATGAAAACAAAACAAAAAACATTAGACGATAAAATTACAGATATATCACTTTTACCACCTAAATATAGAGCAAAGCCAATCAGAGCAGATAACATAATGTATGCGTGATTTGTTATGAAAGGAAAAGATGCGTATCTAATGGAAAGAGCAATAAAAGATGAAGCTTCTGATAGAAGGATTCATTACGATTTTGAATTAATAGTAGATTCTCCATATGCGATGTTTGCAATTATTAATGCTGCATCTAAACAACTTGGAAGTGATTTGCGAAAGTCATTTGAAAAAGATCACGAAAAAATAATAGAAAGATATAATGAACTTTTGACTAGAAAGCTGTTTCATCTTATAAAAAGCACTGGTGAACTTCCTCCACTGTTTGAGATAAGTGATGAGTCGCAAATAATGTACGCCTAAAACCTTTTTATTTAACCTATTCTAAATTTAAGTATGGCGCTAGAAGACATTATAGTCGGAAGAGATCCAGAAGATATAAGAAAATATGGAAAGAAAGGATGCATCTATATCGGCAAAAATGTAGTAGGTTCTGGTTTTGATTCTCATATGACTAATCCTATTCTGATGGATGTAGTGCGACCTCATGTAATTCTGATAAGTGGAAAGAGAGGTTCAGGTAAATCATATACAGGTGCAGTTATAGTTGAAGAAATAATGGAACTGCCAGATGATGTCAGAAATGACTTATCGTGTCTGATGATTGATACAATGGGAATATTCTGGTCTATGAAAAATCCAAACGAGAAAGATTATAATTTATTAGTTG
>JAQUSH010000092.1 GCA_028715225.1 Candidatus Aenigmatarchaeota archaeon
ACTAGATTTATTCCGCATGTTGAACATTTCATTACCATTCCATCACGTGTATTTCTAATTAATGTCAAATGTATTTAAAGGTTTGCTTAGGTCAAGCTTTGCCCAATAACCTAATCTAAAAGCTTAGTTTCTACGCCGAGTTCGAACACAGAATTAACCAATACCGAGATGTTGTGAACCACGACTTTACACAGTATTTCGTTTTCCTGACTCTTAGAATTCTTGCTTCGAACATAAGGTAGAAACTTTCGTTTCATCATACTGAAAGTAGATTCAACATTAGATCTTTTATGATAATGCTCTCTGAATAATTCCTCGTTATTCTTCCAGACTTTTAACATGTCTCTCCAAGCAGTCGTTCCTTTGTTTTGCAATGTTCCAAGTCTTGTGTTCTTTCTCGGCATAATATATGGAGAACCGCCAACAGATTTTATTATTTCACAGTTCTTTCTTGAGAGATATCCACCATCAGCATACATCTCTCTTATTTTAAAATAAGAAGATGTGGACTTAACAAGAGTTTCAAATTGAGTTGTGTCATTTCTTGTTCCTTCGGTAACAGTAGCAGAAGTTATGACATTCGTAAGAACACCACATACAATATGAAGTTTCTTGTAGTCTCTCATTCTTACATGCTTTCTCACCAATGAAGCCCATTTCTCTTTATGCGGTAGACTGAAACCGGTAGCGTCAGTAGCAAAGTTTGATTCAACACTGACAAGCGGTGTGGCTATCAGCTTATACAGTTTCTGCAACCATTCCGTTACTTCAGCATCGTTAAAGTAATTTCCGATAGAATTATAGTGAGGTACTGCGTGTATGAAACCGAGAGCATGAGCAACATTGATTTCGTACATAGTTCTTCGCTGAGAAAATCCGTTGAACACTTTAATGCAACAGATTTTTATCATATCGTCTAAAGCGTAGTTTGGTCTCCCGTTTCCGCAGTATTTGTATTCTATCTGTAATTCATTCACAGCACTATTTAAAATCTTCATGAACATTATCTTTTCCTGAGTCTGGTAGGCGTTGTAAGATGACCAGTCCTGTGAATAAGATTTCTTAGGCTTTGGTTTGGCTTTTTCTTTCAGAGCAATGAATATCTTTCTGCACTTTCGGCATTTGTAAGAAATATAGTTAGCGTCTTTTCGGGTTTGTGATTTCTTGTATATTCCTACGTTCTCGCTGTTGCAGAATTTGCATTTCAACCGAGCACCTCTTTGATACGTTTCCATAGAGCATGCGTGATTACTAAATCTTGCTTGTTATATTTTAGAATTTCCTCCATTTTTCCATGTTTGTAAAGTTCTGATACTTCCTCCTCTAACTTGATTTTGCCGTTTCCATTGCCTAATAAGAATTCGGACCACTCGGATAGTTGTCCAGCACGATTAAGCGAATATCTATAACCGCATGAGTTCAGCAAAAGCATGACATCATCATACTTTGTTTTGAAGAATCCGTTTACGTTTATTTGATGTTTCAACGATCTTGCCAACAGGTATCTCAGATCAAACAGAGTGTTGAATCCAATAATGCAATTAAAGTTATTAACATAAAAATAATCAAAGAATTCTTCAAGCATTTCTTTCTCGTTGTCACTGTAAAATATCTTAATCTCGCCGTTACTGCAATTTAGAGAACCTACGCAGATTATTTTGCTATCGCTTAGCCAAGGCTCTAAATTTATACATTCCACGTCAACTACGCAACTTTTTTCACATGTCATCATGATCTGCGAGGGCTTCTATAGTTCCCTCGCAATATTGCACCTCCATATTTAGTTAATAGTTTATCGTCCTATAAACTATAATGTAACCATTAACTATTTAAATGTTATATATTATCGTCTAAAAACAGTTAATTTTATATACTACATAGACTTAATTATATAATATAAATTATAACATGTAGACGATTATTATGAAAAAAGACGATAGAGAACAGAAAATAAAGGAATTAGAAGGATTTCTTTTTGTAGAGAAAGAAAAAACTATAGAGAAGTCAATGAAAATAATTGATGATGGAAGGCAATTTTCTGTCAGAATACCAAAAATATTTTCGAGAACAATGGAAATTGATCCACAAAAGGATAAAGCACTATTTAAGATAATAATACCACAGACAAAGGAAAAAATCAGACCAAAACTTATAATGGAAGTTGTGAGAGAATGACATCGTCTTGTTTTAATAAGCATGAGAAAGCGATACTGAAAATTTTGTATTCCGACAGAAGACCAATGAATATAAAGGAAATATCTGAAAAAACAGGAATATGCTGGGTAACAGCAAGAAAATACACAAATAAGCTTGGAAAAGAAGGCTGGATAACAGAATATAGGGATAATCCTAAAGGAAAAAAATCTAACGTTGCAAGAAAAATGTGGAAGTTTGATTTGAATGTTATTAGTATTCAGTGAATATAGTTGCGTTAAGACTGAAAAATCGAAATATGATCTCTAACAGACATAACTTTATATTTTTATTTGTACTACTAATACTACTAAGTATTAGTAGTAGTTACCTACTATATACTATATTCACATACATGAGTTCAATGGATAGCACTATCCAACATGTGATTGAATGGTTTGAGGTGGAAGAGTAATGGCTGAAGAGGTTTTTAAAATTAGAATCGCACATATTGCGACAATACCGGAACATACAAGAAATGAAATAATAGAGAAAGTGTCAACTATGCGTAAATTTAATTTTCAAGGATTTGTTAAATTTATACACACGAATAATTCACCAATAAATATTAGAGTAGAACCAATGGAAGGGACACCAGAAGATTATTTTAAATCAGTTGGAATAACTCCGGAAGATGTTGCAATCTTTTAAAGGATGGAGATATTTATATGCTGATTGTTCTTTGTCCAAAATCATTTGCAGGTAGAGATACGTTCTATTATTGGGATTTCTTAACTAAGAAATTTTTA
>JAQUSH010000093.1 GCA_028715225.1 Candidatus Aenigmatarchaeota archaeon
ACGACGCTCTTCCGATCTGAAGAGTACCTTCACCAGTTTCTATGGCACCATAAAAAGATTCTTTCCTTTTAATTTGTGGGTGATTCTTAAATGGTTTTATAGTCTTTTCCTTCTTTCCAGAATCATATACCTGAAAACTTCTAGAACCATCCCTATAAACAGTAAGTCCTTTACAACCAAGTTTGTATGCTAATGCAAAGGCATTTCGTATGTCTTCTATCGTAGCCGAGTTAGGAAGATTGATTGTTTTTGAAACAGCATTATCTGTATATCTCTGGAAAGCTGCTTGCATTTTAACATGCCACTCCGGAGTTACATCATGTGCAGTTGCAAATACTTTTCTTATGTATTCAGGAACACCATCTACAATTCTAGGTCTTCCGGTATCAACAATCTTTTTCATAATTGCTTTATCTTTTGTTATACCTTCCTTCTCCAGCGCTTTTTGAAGAGATTCAGTGAAATAATATAATTCATCCTTATCCATAACTGTTTTTGTGGCAGAGTGACCAAATATCGGTTCAATGCCTCCAGAACAATCAGCAATCATACCTATTGATCCAGTTGGTGCTATCGTAGTTGTAGCAGCATGTCTCATCTTTCTGCCTTTAGCATAAACACTATGAGGAAAGTTTGGGAATACGCCACGTTTTTCCGCTAATTCATGAGAAGCGTCTTTGCTACGTTCCTGTATAAATTTCATCATATTTTCTCCTATTTCTACTCCTTTTTCAGAATCATAAGGTATTCCCATTTTTATTAGTGCATCTGCAAATCCCATTACACCAAGTCCTATTTTTCTATTTCTTTTGGTTGTTTTACCTATCAGTTCAACAGGATATTTGTTCATATCTATTACATTATCTAAGAAATGTACAGCGCTATCTACGGTTTTTCCAAGTTCCTGATAATTAATTTCTCCATTGTCATTAACAAATAAAGATAAATTAATAGAGCCAAGATTGCATGATTCGTAAGGAAGCAATGGCTGTTCACCGCAAGGATTTGTTGATTCTACAACTCCAACACCAAGAGGCAGTTCTCCGCCACCAGTATAATATTTAGGATGAGTTGGGTTGTATTCATTTATTCTATCCATGAAAACAATGCCAGGTTCACCATTTCTCCAAGCACATTCTGCTATTTTGTTAAGGATGTCTCTAGCTTTTACTTTACGAACCGGTTGACTATTTTTAGGATTTACCAAATCATATTCTTTATCTTCCTTAGCAGCATTCATTACTTCTTCTGTAAGAGCAACAGATATATTGAAATTTGTTAATGTTTTATCCGTATCTTTGCAAGTAATGAATTGTTCAATATTAGGATGATCTGCACGCAATATTGCCATATTTGCTCCTCTTCTGGTACCACCTTGTTTTACAACCTCAGTTACTGTATTAAAAACAGTCATAAATGAAATTGGTCCAGATGCTGTACCACTTGTGCTTTTTACAGAATCTCCTTGAGGTCTTAATTTTGAGAATGAAAATCCAGTTCCACCACCAGATTTATGAACAAGCATTGCATCTCTATAAGTGTTTCCGATAGATTCCATGCTGTCGTTTATAGGAAGAACAAAACATCCAGATAATTGCTGCAGATCTCTTCCGGCGTTCATTAAAGTAGGAGAGTTAGGCATGAATTTCTTTTTTGCCATTAATTCATAAAATTCTTTTGTTGTTTCATCTAAATCAGTTTTTTCATAATTTAGATCAGCTTGAGATATGTTACTAGCAACTCTATAGAATAATTCAGCAACACTTTCTATTTTTTTACCATCTTTTTTTAGATATCTTTTGACTAAAGTAGCATAAGCATTTTCGCTAACAGGAACATCTTCAATATAACTTGGTAATTCGTCAGCCATAATAAAATCTCCTTAGATTTCGGTAGTAATCTATTCGATAGTAAAACTTAAATATACCATGTAGATTACTTGTAAGAAATAAAATATCATATTTCCTTTATAAAAATTTAGATTTTGTGAAGTATACGTTTAAACATGAGCGACCAATGAATTATTCAAATATTTACTTATTCAAAGCCTATATTATATATCAAATATAGTCATAAAAATGAATTTGCTGTATAAACATTAGTAAATTTCGAGTTTAGACAAATATTTTTGATCCAGAATATGATACAGCTGGAATTTTGCCACTTTAAGAAATATTATAGGAAATAATTGATTTATTGAGAAATCTTTCAAAAGTTATGTAAAAAACTTAATTTTGATAAAAAATCAAGTCTATGGTATAGATTAATGTTTGATTTATCTGTGAAGTTTATATGAATAAAATGTGAAGTTGTTTCTAGTTCTATCGATACCTTCTTCTTCATAAAATGTTCACGCGGACCTTCACGAAACCTTCACATGTTCACGCGGCATGTTCACGTGAAGGTCTTACAAATACTACTCCGATGACATCGAAAATTCAACATTTGATTAAATGTTCACGTGAACATATTTGACTTCACGTGAACTTCACGTGAATATAATTACCAAAATCATTAATTTCACGAAAACTTCATATAAAACACTCACTTTTCAGAAAAATAACATTTTTTCGTTAAAAAACAAAAAAATATCAAAAAATCAAAATATTATAGAAAATCTTCACGTGCGATGTTCACGAAATGTTCACGCGTTCATTTCCGATCTTCACGTGAAACAACAAAACTTTAAATATGTAATTCCTACATATAATATTGATACGAATGAATGAAAAGTTCAATAAGTGGAATTGGAAAGCAGATCCATTTGTACTGAAAATAGACCCAAAACTATTTACAGGATATGAAGAACAAGTAAAAGCAGCTCTAGATCACATAAATAATGGCCATAAAGTAGCTATGCTAACAGGTTCTACAGGATCTGGAAAAACTTCAATGCTAAAATGGATAGAAT
>JAQUSH010000018.1 GCA_028715225.1 Candidatus Aenigmatarchaeota archaeon
GCTTTAGAAGAAATTGAAGGAAAGAAAGGAGAAACATACATACCACTGGGCTCATCAAATTTTGTTTTAGGCAAAGTTGAAGATTCTGAGAACATACTGGTTTCAATCGGTTCTGGCTTGGCAATCAAAAAGAAAAGAGCAGAAGCCCTGGAAATAACAAATCAGAGAATAAAAGAACTTCAAACTGAAGGAACTAAGATCAACAAAGAATTGAATAGAATAGGAAGCGAACTTATGAAACTTCAGGCTGAAATAGAAGAAATGAGACAGTGAAGTTATGTTCGGTTTTTTGAAGAAAAAGCTAAAAGAAAGCGTTGAAAAGATTTCTAATGTCATTAGTTCTAAAGATGAGCCTCAGATAGAAGAGGTATCTGAAAAGATTGAAGAGATTGTAAAAGAAGAGCCAAAAACTGAAGAGAAAATTATTGAAAGGGTTATAGAGGCTGAACCAGAAGTTGAGCCAACTGAAGCTGTAATTGAAGAAGAAATTAATATCGAAAACATACCAGAGGAACCAGTAGTTGAGGAAAAGGTTGTAAGGCGAATAGAAAAAGAAGTACCTAAAAAAACAGGATTTATTCAGAAAATCAAAAAAGCAATTTCTGAGAAAGAGCTTACTGAAAATGACATTAAAGACATACTCTGGGAACTGCAGATATCACTTGTTGAATCTGATGTAGCGGTGGAAGTTGCCGAGAAGATAGTCAATGATCTTAGAACAAATCTTATAGGACAATCTGTCGAAAAGAAGAAGATTGATGAAATTGTTAAAAACAGTCTAAAGGAATCTGTAAAAGAAATACTGAATGTTGATTCAGTGGATCTTATTAAACAAGCTAAACAGAAAAAACCATATGTGATTATATTTTTAGGATTTAACGGTTCAGGAAAAACAACAACAATTGCTCGCGTTGGGCATATGCTTAAGGACAAAGGATTCAGCATAGTTATGGCTGCAGCTGACACCTGGCGGGCTGCGTCGATAGAACAGTTAGAAGAACACGGAAAAAATCTTGGAATAAATGTAATAAAGCAGAAATATGGTTCTGATCCGGCAGCTGTGATATTTGATGCAGTTAAACATGCTAAGGCAAATGATATTGATGTAGTTTTAGCTGATACAGCTGGTCGTTCTCATGCTAACCAGAATCTCATTGAGGAACTAAAGAAAATATGCAGAGTAAATACACCTGACATGAAAATACTTGTGATAGATGCGCTGACTGGTAACGATGTCGTAGAACAGACGTCTACATTTAATGATGCAGTCGGTGTGGATGCAATGATACTTACTAAGACAGATGTATATGAGAAAGGCGGAGCCATACTGTCTTCTGTTCACAATATAAAGAAGCCTATACTTTTCTTAGGAGTCGGACAAGAATACAAAGATTTGAAACCTTTTGACAAGAACGAAATTGCCAAGAATTTAATGGAATAAATATTTGATTTGACAATAATATTTAATGGTAACAGAATGGATAGTAGCTCCTCGAGATAAACCGAAGAAATATCCAAATAGCATTTGTCTTGGAGAACAGTGGCCTTCTAACTTTTTGTCATGGTTAAAAATCGGATATTTATTTGAAAGAGATGAGAATGGTTTAGTTTATGCTGTTACATTTGAAGAATTTGCAAAGATTGAATCTGATAGTTATTTAAAAACATTAGACAATAATTCTAGTTATGCTTGAGAAGTTAAGTTCTGGACTTAAAGATGCTTTAAGAAAAATAGCAAAATCAGGATACATAGATAAAGCTACTGTCGATGAACTAGTAAAAGATATACAGCGAACTATGCTTGCTTCTGATGTAAATGTAAAACTAGTTTTTGAGTTAACTGAAAAGATAAAGAAACGCGCTTTAGATGAGAAACCTAAGAGCGGAATGACGCCAAGAGAGCACATGGTTAACATTGTTTATGAAGAACTTGTTAATTTTGTAGGAAAAAAGCCAGAAATAATGATACGCCCTGGAAAAATACTGTTTGTTGGTCTATTTGGTTCAGGCAAGACAACATCAATTGGTAAGTTAGCTAAGTTCTATCAGAAAAAAGGATTAAGACCAGCTTTGATTGGATGCGATGTTCATAGGCCAGCTGCTATGGATCAACTAAAGCAGATAGCTGAACAACTTAATGTTCCTTACTATATTTCTAAAGATACGAAGGATGCAGTCAAGATAGCAAGAACTGGTTTAGAGCAATTAAGGAAAAATGATATATTGATATTTGATTCATCTGGAAGAGATGCATTAGATGGAGAATTAGCTAAAGAGTTAAAGGAATTAGGAAAAATGATACAGGCAGACGAGGTCATACTTGCTATACCTGCTGATTTAGGTCAGGCTGCCGGCAAACAAGCTTCAGAATTCAACAAACTAGTTGGTATAACAGGCATATTTTTAACTAAAATGGATGGAACAGCTCGTGGTGGCGGAGCTATTTCAGCTTGCGCAGCTACAAATTCTCCTGTCAAGTTTATCGGAGTCGGAGAAAAACTAGATGCATTGGAAGTATTTGAGCCTGAACGATTCATTTCAAGGCTAATAGGATTTGGCGATTTACAATCACTTATAGAAAAAGCAAAGGAAGCGATTGAACCAGGAAAAGCAGAAGAAATGGCTGATAAATTCACTTCTGGGAAATTCACAATGGAAGATTTCTATGAACAGCTGAAAAGCATGGGAAAGATGGGTTCTCTTAAATCTATAATGGATATGATGCCTGGTATGGGTGGTATGAAACTGCCTAAAGGAGTTGATCTTGCTAAGCAAGAGGACAAAATGAAGAAATGGAAATTTATTATTGAATCAATGACCAAAAAAGAAAGAGCTGATCCTGATTTGATAGATTCTTCCAGAATAACAAGAATAGCTAAAGGATCTGGTACACAGGAATCTGATGTCCGCGAACTGATTAAGAATTATAACCAATCTAAGAAGATGATGAAAATGTTCTCTGGCGGAAGCATGAAGCGTGGTATGATGTCTCGGTTTGCTAAGAAATTCAAAGGCATGTGATAACGTTCTTTGACGAACACTACTTCACATTTAAATATAACCTTCTATAAATGCTGTGATATGCCAAATCCAGAGAAAACAAATGATGAAAAAGTACTATTAGATAGATATGTTCCATGTTCAGCAGGAGCATGCAATAACGGTTGTCCACTTGTTGGTATAGCAAACAAGAACGCAGCTTATCTAGGTGGAATGCCAAAGCCAGGTTATTGTGATAATTTGAGAAGAGAACTTTATGTTGATGGAATAACCATGACAGGTGTTGATATAATTGCTTCTGGAGAGCTTAGTATAACAGGACAAAAAATTTTTGAAACACATGAAGGTTACAACCCAATGTGTCATCTGATAATAAAAAAGAGCGGTGAAAAGGATTTCGATCCCATGATTAATGACTTTTCAAAACAGAAGAAATTAGAAGCAGATTTGCACACATAATCTTAAATATATTCAATTCTAAATAGTTTTGATTCTTATGGATAGACCTTCTTGGGATGAATATTTTATTGAAATAGCTCGAACGGTTGCCAAAAGATCAACTTGCGATCGCGGAATGAGCGGTGCTGTTCTGGTTAAAGATAAAAGAATACTTTCTACTGGATATGTCGGTTCACCAAAAGGCCTTTTGCACTGCGATGAAGCAGGACATCTTTTGAAAAAATTCACTGATGAAAACGGAAATGAATCAACACATTGCATCCGAACAACTCACGCTGAACAAAATGCAATAATACAGGCTGCGCTTCACGGTGTTTCAACAGATAATGCTACATTATACTGTAAAATGGAACCATGTTTGGATTGCGCAAAGATGATAATAAACGCAGGAATAGTTCGTGTAGTATGCGAGAAGAAATACCATAAAGGAGAATTGACAAGAGAGATGTTTAGGAAAGCAGGAGTTGAACTTATTGTTTTAATGGATGAAACAGAAAAATATGATAACCAATGAATCTTTATAAACCTTTGACAATAATAATCAACAGGTGTTTTAGATGGTAGTAAAATCACATGGTAAGCATCGAAGAACAAGAGAAAAGCTAAGAAAAACAAGGAGAGTTACAGTTAACCAGTATTTTAAAGATTTCAAAATTGGTCAGCGTGTAGCAATCAGAATAGAATCAGCTTCTGCAGAATCAATGCCTTTTAGAAGATTTCAAGGATTAACAGGGGAAGTCATGGGAAAAAGAGGAAGAGCTTACGTGATTAAGATAAAAGATTCAAACAAAATAAAAACAGTAATAACACCATCAGAGCATCTAAAGGCGGTTTAATGCTTTATCATCCAGGAAAGGTTATTGCAGTTTTCTCAGCAGGTAAGAATGTAAAATCTCTTGATAATAGCATACAGGTTACATTAGAGATGTGGGATGAGAATGTGCTTACATTTAACATATCTTCTAAGCTTGGAAAGATTGTTAAAGAAGATGATATTGTAATAGTTGACTATTCTCCGAAATCAGATAAAGTTCCTATTCCTAAACATGAAATCGTTAAAGTTCTAAAAGCAAATGAAGGAAAAGAGATGTGGAAGAAATACAAAGAATATCTAAAGAAAATGAGACCACAGAAAACAACAAATTCAGATCCTGTTCAGGTTCAGAGACCAAATGTTCAATATATTGGTTAATCTTCTAGTAGATCTTTTTTATTCATTTCATCAATAACTGCATTAACATATTTGCAACCAAATTTTATTAGAAATCGGGCTCGTTTATCACCAATTACATTTTTTGATGTATAAGCGTAACTATAAAAATCATAAGAATTATGTTGCGTGTTTGTATCTTTGTCATATGTTAAAGATTTTTCTTTTGAAAAAGAAACCATAGAACTTGGAATAGGTCTTTTTTTTACATCTGACATTGTGATTCCCGTTGCGCCTATTCCATTATAGTATGCTCTAATAAAATTATTATCTAAAAATAAAAGGCTTTTATACGAAAAAATTCCTTTGTGTTCTTTATCAAATTCTTCTATTAATTCACTTATAATTGTGTCTGGTATTGTTTCTATTTTTTCTTGGCATTCTACAATAGAAGTATGAACGGGTATGATGAAATCCTTTTCTCCTCTGTTAGGACAATCTACAATCTTTATTTCATTCGGGTGTAATTTCAATAAATCTATGTTTACCATATTATGTATAAGAAAAGAAAGCTTAAATCCTTTTAGAAACATATGGTCCATCTAATTTGTAATCTAATTTATAGAAATAAGGACGAACACCCACACCAGATATAACAATCATTTTATCACGTCCAAGTTCTTTAGCAATTTTTTCAGCTTCTTGCATAAGTTTTTTACCATATCCTTTGTGTTGCCAATCTCCTTTATTTCCAATAGTAACCATCGGACCGAAAGTGTGTATTTCTCTAATAATTGCTGTTTTATTTGTTATTTCTTTTCTGAATGATTCAGAAGGAATTCTTAATCGTAGTAAAGAGATAATTGAATCTTTGGTTTCATAACTTAGAAATATTTCCTTACCATCTGATGCATCATAATCTATTCTATTTAGTTTAGGTTCACCTGTTATTTTTCCTGCCTTTTCAGAATATCCAACTTCTCTACATCTTATACAGTTACAAACAACTCCTGTTTCTTCTAGTTTCTTTTTAATTTCCATTCTTAGATGAGAGTAGACACATTCAGATGCAATATATTCAGCTGGTATATCACGCATAACTCGCATTATACGAACATATTTAGGAATAATCTTTTTGATTTTAACAATTATATCAACTATTTGTTTATCAGAATATGGTTTGTAGTTTCCTTTATTGTATATCTCTTCTAACTTGGTTTCTTTGATCACAAATGTAGGATATATTTTAATTTGATCTGGCTGAAATCGTTCATCATTAAACAATGATTCGAACATTTCTAAGTCTTTTTCAGGAGTTGAGCCTGGCAAACCCAGCATCATATGATAACCAACTTTAAAACCAGAATCTTTCAGAAGCTTTGTTGCTTTAATTGCATCTTCTACAGTATGCCCACGGTTAGTTATTTTATGAATATCATTGCTTAAAGTTTGTACACCGATTTCTACTCTTGTACATCCAAATTTTAGCATCTGATCTATGCTTTCTTTAGTTATAAAATCCGGTCGTGTTTCTAGGCATAACGTAACAATTCTATTTTTAGCTGTCTCATTTTTTTCCTGCGCCTCTTCTAATGTTTTAGAAGTTGAGCCATTTGCTCCGTCAAAACATTTTTTAATGAATTCTTTTTGATAATCTAAAGGATAATTATTGAATGTTCCACCCATTACAATGAGTTCAATCTTATCTGTTGGATGCCCCATTAGACCTAATATTTTTAATCTTGCTTTAACTTGTCGTTCGGGATCATATTCGCATGCCTCTGCCCGCAATACCACTGGAGAGGTTTTGGTATAACTCTTTGGTATGTTTTCTTGTGCCGGGCAGTAAATACACGAACCATGTTTACATGGATAAGGTTTTAGCATGACTGATAATGGAACAATACCTGAAAGTGAACGAATAACCTTCTTCATAACTTTTAATATTTAATCAATCTATTTAATGTTATGGAATTGCACGAAGTTTATGACGAGATTGCTGAAGATTGGTCTAACAAGCACCAGAGACCACATCCTTTGGAGTTAATGAAAGTTTCTCACTGGAAAGGACGAATACTTGATCTTGGATGCGGCAACTGCGTTAATTTGACTATCTTTAAAGATTCTGAGTTATATGGAGTGGATTTTTCTAAAAACATGATAGAGGAAGCTAAGATGTTCTGCGGAAAGCACGGTTTGAACGTTAAGCTTATGGTAGCAGATGTCAGAAATCTGCCATATCCAGATCATTTTTTCGCCTATATTATATACTCGAAGGCCCTTCAACATCTGAAACCTAGTGATCATCTGGTTTCATTGAAAGAAGTTAAGCGTGTTCTTAATGGAAAATGCTTTTTGGCTGTCTGGAATAAGAATGCTCCTGAAAATAGAAGCAAAGGAAAGGAAATAATTGAACCATGGACATACAAAGGAAAAACATATGGAAGATATTATTATCTATTTGATGAAGATGAATTGATTAAACTTGTAAAGAAAGCCGGATTTAAAATAGAACAAAAACTCAGTGAAAATGATAGTCAGAATATATGTCTTATAATCTCATAAGCGGGAGTTGTCAAGCCAGGTCTAAGGTGCACGCTTGAGGAGCGTGTTGATTAGTTCCTTCGAGAGTTCAAATCTTTCCCTCCGCACCATTTTTAAGCTTTTCTATACATATTTAATTATGGAAGAGTATCGAAAAAAATGTTATGATGTTGATGAAACATCTTGTAGATGTTTTAGCAATGATAAAGTTAATGAAATGATCGTTAGAAAAAATAAAATATCATCTGGCCCATTTTGGTATTCTATACCGGATGATAAATCAGTACGTTATTCAATTAATTATTCAATAATTGATGGGATGATTTGTAGCGGTGGAAATTATACTTGGGCAGAATTGGTAGATCTTATAAAACATTTTGCTAGAAAACACCAATTGAATAGTACAAATATTAATACAGTTGAAAAATCTGAAAAAGATAATCGTCATCATTCGGTATACCAAATTGAAGAAAATGAATTATTAGAACTGAAAAATATGATCGGTGTTATTTCTCTATTTTAATGATAAGTAATAAGCTTTTAAAATTCAAAGAACAATTAATTCTTAGTCATGGCCGCGATCGTCCAGTGGTTAGGATGGAAGCCTGTGGAGCTTTTGACACGAGTTCGAATCTCGTTCGCGGCCCCATTATTTTGCTAACATTCTTACAATGTCAGCTCTGGCTATAATTCCAACGACTTTGTCATTTTCTATAACAATAAGTCTGTTGACATCAAACTTGTTCATCAATTGGGCTGCTCTTGTGGCATCTTCATTTGGGCCAACAGTTATAACACCAGTGTTCATGAACTCACTTACCCTTATTTTTTTGCAGTGCTTTCCTTCTCTAAGCAGTTCAATGCTAGGTTTCTTAACAAATTCCAGTATAAGTGAAAAAGATGATTGATTATCAAATCTTACTTTAGGAAGGCATATATCTATTGTTTTCAGAACATCTGCTTCAGTAACTATGCCTTTTAGTTTATTGTTTTTATCAACAACAGGCACACCTGTTATTTTATATTTGGAAAATTTACCCAATACTGTTTCTAAATTGTCTGTAGTTTTGACAGTTACTACTTTTTTTGTCATTATTTGTTTGACTAGCATAATAATCATTTGCTTGCTGCAATATAAATGTATTTGATGAATCTTCCCTCTGTTTCTATTTTAATATTTTTGAATCCTGCTTCTCTGAATACGGTCTTTATGCTGTTTTCATGTTTTAGGAAAGGATGAGTAGTGACTGTTGGAGTTATCAGCGCCAAAAAGCTTGCTGTTCCGCCCGGTCTTAGGCAATTGTATAATTTTCTTAGTTCAATTCTTGGATTTACAAAATAATTCAATGTGACTACAGAAACTATTTTATCAAAAATATTTCTTTTGAATGGAGCCTCTTTAGTCATTTTAACATATATGACATTCGATGCTCTGTATCTTAAAATTCTGATTGCTCTTTTCAGCTGTTTTTGTGATATGTCAGCTGCTATTACATTTTTTACTGCTTTAGATATTTTTTTTGTCATCGATCCGCTGGCGCATCCGTAATCTAAAACAATATCATTGGAATCCAAATTCGCATTTTGTATTACATTGTTTCTATGTTTTCCTCTAACGATAATTTTTAAGATATAAAAATTGAAGATAGGACCCATTCTATCAAAAAATTTTTCTATGAATTTTCTGTCCGTTTGAAGTTTGATTATTATGTAAGCTGGTATTCCCAGTAGTATCAGACCAACAGCAAACGTAAACATGTTTATTATGGATGCTTCCTGCAGCCATGTTATCAGCATGAATACAAAAAATATCACAATTAATATCGGGCCTATTTTTCCGAATGGTGCTTTAAAATATCTTTTGACTTTAGGTTTTCTGAATCTTAAAACAACTACAGTAGCCATTATGAATGCAAATGATATTATGTCTAGCGGTATTAACAATGACAACAAATATTTGTAACTTCCAAACGCAACAAGTGTTATTATTATTGTCATTATTGTCTGAAATATGATTGCAATGTGCGGGGTTCTGTATTTAGGATGTATTTTCTTTATGCTAGATATGAATACTTTATCTCTGGCCATGGCAAATAGCAATCTTGGTGAAGATATCACCCATGTTGCAGCAGTTCCGATCATAGGAACAAATATCAGAATAGCTATTATTTTAGCTATATTTTCATTATATATCACTGATGCCAATGAGACGTATGGAGCTTCTTGCATACTAAATGTTTTCCAGTTCATTACGCCTAGAGAAACGAGAGCAAGTGCTATTGCAAGTATAGCAACAAAGACAGTTGATATGATCAATGCCTTAGGTATAGCTCTTCTTGCGTCTTTAACTTCTTCAGCTAAAAATGTTGCTCCTTCCCATCCAAAAAATGTTTCTCCTGTAAATGCCAATACTATGAAAATAGAAGATATTGGAAATACGAAAAATGGAAAATAGTTTGCTATGTCTATTTTTGGAACACCGGGTATAATTATGATTAATAGTGCTGCTATAGTCATAATGCCGAATATCAGTGCCATCTTTGCGCTTGCTCCGATTCCTCGATAGTTAACAAAATTGAAAGCAAGAATAAACCCTAAAGATAAGATAATATTGATATAAAATGGAGCTGATGGCAAAATATATATGATTGAACCAACTATGACCATTCCTGTTGTTACGTTAGCTATTATCCAAACAAGCCAACCGAGCAAGAATGAAGTAAATTCACCGAAAGCCTGTTTAGCATATTCATAAGTTCCACCTGCTTTTGGATACATGCTTACAAGTTCAGCAATATACATGCTCATGAATATCGCAATAACAGACATTATTAACCAAGATATTATTGAAGCAGGTCCTGCTCCTGCTGCCGCCATAGCTGGAACAAAAAATGTCTCGCTCCCAATAATCGAATTCAATGTAAGAAATAATAATGTTTTAAAACCAATCTCTTTCTTCAATTGAGGCATAATAAGTATTCATAAATCCATTATATAAATAATGTTTGATAGCTGAATAACAGTATCAAAAATATTATAAATAATCCTATTAACGCAAGTCCCTCTGATCTTCCAATTTTAAAGTTTGAAGAAATGTATAATAATATCATATTTGATATCAAAAGGAATGAGACTAAAAATATTATGGTTTCATTTAACATAACAGTTCCAAGCAAAGATGTTATACCCAATACCAAGGTCATATTTATTACTGTTGAACCTATCAAATCACCTAAAGCAATTGAAATTTTTCTTTTGTAGATAGCTGTTAAGCTTACTGATAATTCTGGCAATGATGTTCCTAGAGCAACTATTGTCGCACCTATGATAGATCTTCCGACATTAAAGAATTCCGAACTCTCG
>JAQUSH010000094.1 GCA_028715225.1 Candidatus Aenigmatarchaeota archaeon
ATATGCAAATGTGATAAACGAAAATGCAGATGAAGTTCGTTCCGGAAATGCAATACCAAATAACGGCTTCGATATTTTATTCTTTTTGTTATTTATGATAGTTTTCTTTGTTCCACTATTAGCGACCATAATTACTAGAGTTTTTACAGCTCCAAAATGTAATAAATGCAAATGCAGAATGAAACTCGTAAAACAGGAAACGATTACAGAAAAAAAGAAAGGAGCCTTTGGAATAATATATGATGTACATTACTCTCTCAACACTTACAGATGTCCTAAATGCGACTGTACGATTATTAAGAAAGTTAAGATGCGATCTGGTGTAGGCCCAATAGTATTTTTTGGTGGTGGTCACGGTGGAGGATTTAGCGGAGGATTTGGTGGCGGTGGATTTGGCGGTGGTGGCGCTGGAAGATAATAATTATCCAAAACTAAGTTTTAGTATAGCAACAAAAACTTACATAGGAATAATAATCATGCTATTATTAATATTTACATTTATTTTTATAATATGTTCAATTTTAATTTTAGATATTTTACTACCTAATTTTCCAGGAACTGGTACTGGTACTTTTGGAGGAACATTAGTACCATTTTTAATTTTAATATTTTTTACTGTTATTATATGGACATCTATTAAATCCATAAATAAAGAATGGCCAATCTGTCAAAATCACAATGAACGACTAGTTGTAGTTAATAAAGAGAATTTAGATAATTTTGTTTTGATTTCATTCGAATGCCCCCAAAAAGACACTAAAATAAAAATGCTTGCTCTGAAATCATCTCCGCGACATCATTCACATTCAAAAATGAAATTGCGTACTTCTGGAATGGGTACAGGTAGATAAATTTATAAGTATCCTACTAGATGTTTAATTATGGCTAAAAGCTTTTTCGAAAAAAACAAAACCTTGCTAATAATTCTTGGAGTAGTATTAGTAATAGGAATGATATTCGCAGGATACTACAACAAATTCATAATGCTTGACCAAGACATACAGGGACAGTGGTCAGAAGTAAATAATCAATATCAGAGACAAGCTGATTTGATACCAAATTTGATATCAGTATTAAGTAGCGCTGTTTCTGTTGAGACAGGCTTTGTAAAAGATGTTACAGCTGCTAGAACAAACTATCAGGCAGCAACAAATGATTATGATAGAGATGTAGCCGGTACTCAGATGAATAGCGGAATATCTGCTGTGGTCAACGCAGTAGCTGAAAATTATCCAGTTCTTCAGGCAAATAAGCAATATATTGCTCTTATGGATGAATTAGCTGGAACTCAGAATAGAATAACGGTTGCAAGAGGAAGATATATAGAATACATACTTGCATACAACAAAGCTGTTAAAACATTCCCAGGAAATATATTTGCTAATATGTTTGGATATTCTGAAATGAAATATTATGAAGCACCAGCAGGAACAGAAACACCTTCTCTAGGAACAGGACAACTACCTTAATTCAAACGTTTAAAAGTCTTAGAAACTTCTAATTAATTATGGGCATATAGCTCAGCATGGATTCAGAGCGGCGCCGTCCTAAGGCGTAGGTCGGGGGTTCAAATCCCTCTATGCCCGCATTTTTATATAGCAAAATATATATCATTAATAAGTAGGGGTTTAGATGAAAAAGCTTTTATTCGCATTATTTTTATTCGTAATAATGTCTACTTCTGGGTTCGCATGGGATTGCTATAATATCACATCTGCTGGAGCAATATCTAATGTTGGAAACTACAGTTATATTGGTGGTGCTTGGAACATCACAACTGGTACGAACTTATCATGTACAAATGTAACGCTAAATCTAACTGGTAACTTGACAGTATACGGTAACCTGACTCTTTCTGACGTTGATATGCTTGTTAATCTGACAAACACCACTCCGTATGATGATGTTACAAATGTTTATGGTTATGGAACAGGTTACAATCTTAATACAACCTCAACATATATTCATGTTTATTCAGGAGGAAAACTGAATATAACTAACTACACAAATATCACAGCCAATGAATCATGGGATAATAATAATTTCTGGTGCGGCTATGAGTTTGTATCATTTACTGGTTCCACATTAGAAATAAGAGACTCCTTCTTCAAACATGTTGGTTGCAATAACAGATCTGATTATGACAGCGGATGGCAAGCACAGTGGACAAGATTCCATGGAATACGAATAGAGACAAATAATTCTAAGATAGTTAACAATACAATTTATGTGAATGGGTCGTGGGCAATTAATTTTTGGAATTCTTCACATAACTTAGCTGAAAATAATACTGTTCAGGGAGTAGGAATAACTGTGTTTGGTGGGGGAATTCTTATCTCAAATGCAGGTGAAATCACAGCAAGCATTGTCAATGGTTATAATAATACCGTATTTAACAATACAGTATATGATGTTCACCACGGAACATATGGATGGAACGCTGTGAACAATACATATGCAAATAATACAATTATAAGAATATTGACACAGAATAATCAGTATGGTACTCTTCTTTATAATTATTCTACAAATAACATCGTTGAAAATAACACCTATCTTTATTTAGATGGAACAGATTCAGCTGGGGTGTGGTTGCAAAGCTACGCCAAAAACAATATTATAAGAAAAAACAGCATGTATGATAACAAATATGGCGCATACATATTTGGAAGTTCTGATAATAATACCTTTGCAGAAAATACAATAAACAACACATATACAGGGTTAGAGATTAGGTCTTCCAACAATACTGTATACAACAACACTATGGTAGACAGCTCTTATCGTTTGGGTCATATGTATACTGCATACAACAATCAAATATTCAATAATACTTTCAGAGATGCTGGCCCTGGGGTGAACTTCTTAT
>JAQUSH010000095.1 GCA_028715225.1 Candidatus Aenigmatarchaeota archaeon
GTGGATGCAATCGCTGATGCTTGTTAGACCAATCTTCTGCTATCTCATCGTAAACTTCATGTAATTCCATAGCATTAAATAGATTGTCCGAATATTAAAAGTTATGAAGAAGGTTGTTCGTTCACTCTCTGGGATAGTTCCTTTGTCTGTAATGTTAAAACCTTATCCCTGTAAGCACGGTAGTTGCATTTATTGTCCTGCGCAGGAAAATGTACCGAAAAGCTATACAAAAACATCGCCGGTCGTAATGCGTGCTGAAGCTTGCGAATATGATGCTGAACGACAAGTTAAAGCAAGATTAAAGATATTCGGCTTAATGGGTCATCCTACTGACAAAATTGAATTAATTGTTATGGGTGGGACATTCAATAATTATCCTCTAGATTATCAGAAAGAATTTATCAAGAAGTGTTTTGATGGAGCAAACGGCATTACTTCTAAAAGTTTAGAAGAGGCTAAAAAAATCAATGAGACTGCTAAAAATAGAATTGTTGCACTATGTTTAGAAACAAGACCCGACTTCATTACAGAAGAAACGATAAAACAAATGCTTGATTACGGTTGTACACGAGTAGAGATTGGTGTGCAAACACTTGATAATGAGATACATAAGATAACTAATCGTGGGCATACTGTAGAAGATGTCATTAAAGCAACTAAATTACTGAAAGATGCTGGTTTCAAGATCGGCTATCATATGATGTTAGGACTACCAGGTTCAACTCCTGAAAAAGACTTAGAAACTTTCAAAACATTATTCTCAGACGAACGCTTTCAGCCAGATCAGGTAAAAATATATCCTACCTTTGTCATCAAAGGAACTAAACTAGAAGAATTATACAACAAAGGAAACTACAAACCTTATTCTGCTAAGCAGATTGTTGACATCATCGTTAAAATAAAGAAATTCATTCCAAGATATGTCAGAATTATGCGTGTAATGCGAGATATACCAGCTGAATATATTGCATCTGAATGTGTTTATTCACATCTGAGAACTGAGATTAAAGAACGGTTGCAGGAAACTGGTGTTGTATGCAATTGTATTAGATGCAGGGAAGTTGGATATCAGGAAAAGGCTGGTAATTTAACAGGAGAACCCAAACTGAATAGAATAGATTATGATGCTTCTAATGGCAAAGAAATTTTCCTGAGTTTTGAAGATAAAAATTCAATAATATCACTGTTACGTTTGAGAATACTAAATAATTCAAAAACTGCTATTATCAGAGAAATACATACGTTCGGTCCGATGATTACTCTTGGTAACAAAGGAGAATGGCAGCATAAAGGTTATGGCAAAAAATTGATGCAAGAAGCTGAAAAAATAGCTGAAGATTTCAAATGCAATAAAATGCTTGTTATCTCTGGTGTAGGTGTTAGAGAATATTTCTATAAATTGGGATACAAAATAGATGGTCCATACGTTTCTAAGAAGATCTAACCGATATACTGAATCTGCGGTTTCTGCGGAACTTCAGCTGGCATAGTTGTCTTCTGTGGTTTCATTCTCTTAAGATAGTCTTTATATTTCTTCCACATCTTCTGTCCAGCTTCGCCTTTCAGAACCTTTACGATAACATGTTTAGGTATCTGAATCTTATCCGATTTAGGAGAATAATCAACTATTACAATGTCACCTTCTTTGACAGTCTTACCAAGTTTTGGATTTATATCAAAGGTAAGAACATTCTCGTCCCACATTTCCAGAGTAACCTGTATTGTAGAATCAGTTGCCTTTATTTTCTTATCAGAACCAAAAACCTCAATAACTTTTCCTGGATGATAAAGCATTAGACCGCCTTTAGATGTTCTGATGGAGTGATTACTGTTTTTGTTTTATTGCAATCTTTTATCTTTATTATATATGCACGACCTCTCTTACCGATAACCTCGCCTGTCAATCCCTGAAATCTTCTGTGAGGCATTGATACTGTAGAAGCTGATTCAATTCTGATCGCAACATTCTGTCCTATCTTAAAATCTTTAAAATATTGATTAACAGTAGTTCTTGTTACTTTCCTTAATTTTTCTCTTGTTCTTCTGTGTTTTCCATGAGACTTTACGACCATCTTAACACCTGTTCTTATTTATAATCAAAGGTTTATAAAGATTCTACACCTTCCTTTCCAAATATGCTCTCTTAAGATCTTCTTCGCTGAATACGAACTCTTTAATGTCTTTACCTACAACTGAACGTATTACTCCTTTAGTTATCTTGGCATTAAGCATAGAACTTAAGCATCCTAAGCAGAATCCGTGCACAAAATGATCTCCGCCAGAACGCATACTTTCAGAATATAAGTAGAGTGTTGCACCGGCTGGATCTTCACGGCAATTTAGAAGAGCATTTTGTTCAGCGTGTATTGCTTTGCACAAATTACCGTAACCTTCTCCTGTTTTGCATCCGTTTGCTAATCTTGGACAGGGTTTATCCGGTAAATGAAACATATCTGAACAGTTTCTCATCCCAGCTGCCCATCCATTATATCCAGTTGCAATTATTCTCTTATCTTTTACAATAACTGCTCCGCTCAGTCTGCTTATACAAGTAGCCCGCTGTGCGATTTCTCTAGCAACATTAAGAAAATAACAATCCCAGTCAGGTCTGGTCATAACAAAAATTAAACCAGAATTTATTTAAACTTATGTATATCTCAATTTTTTAATAGTGGCAAGTGGTATACTTGAAAGACCACCGTTTCCAGGAATAGCTTTGGTATAAACAGTTACTCTGCATCCGTTCTTTTCATTTCCGTTGACAACGATAGTTGTCCAACCTTCTTCTTCTAATCCATCTGCACCGACAAGAATATCTGTTTTGAATTTATATGTAGTT
>JAQUSH010000096.1 GCA_028715225.1 Candidatus Aenigmatarchaeota archaeon
CGCCTTTCTGGAAACATACCATTCATATAGGATCTTCTTGTTTTCCCTGTGTTTTCCTTTGGGAGAATAATCTAAATCGAATAATGACTTCATTAATGGTTTAATTGCATTTTTGATATATTTTTCGTTTGTTCCGCATATATGGATCGGGTAGGTTTTCTTTGTTTTTGGATTAAATAATGATCCATCTCCTATTATGACACCTACGATGTATAGTAAATCATTATCTATGCATACAGGTAATTTAACACTTTCTTTTGTCGTTGTAGATCTAAAATATACAAATGTTTCCAACAATTTATCATAATAATATCTTTCTGAATCTGATGGAAGTTGTGATACCATTCTAGTTATATCTCTAATCGATAACCATTTTACATCTCGATCTATTTTTGTATGCATTTCATTTTCAATTTTGTTAAGAATCTGTCTAAGTTTACTGTTATTTTCAACTAGTATCAGTTCTCTGCTCCTATCCAATTTTGAATGCAAAAGGAACAAATTCAATTTACCATTTATCATCAATTCGTTTATCATAACCTTATAGACAGAAGTTCCTACTATAAAAAACTGATTTAACTCTTTATTGTGCGTAATCTAATCAAACCTGCCCTGAATTCTGACTGATTTCTTTACAACCTTCTCATTATTTCTATTTACATCTCTTATTGCACGAGCTATTTCTAGATTTAATCTTTGTACCCTAATCAATAAGTAACCAGCACCGACTGATACTACGGTTATTATGATTGCTGCAAGATACGAATAAAGTAGACCTTCTCCGTGTGGTACAACATAATTGATAGTCAGTTGTATTGCATCACGCCAGGTCAATGCAACTAAAAGACCCAGACCTGTGATTATCGAAGTTATCACTATATCTTTTATCTTAAGTTCACTTACCGCTTTTTCAAATTCATTCGAATCTGCCATAAGAATCATATGCGTGTGGCCTTTTTATATTTTTAGATGGTGGGCCGAGCAGGATTTGAACCTGCGATATTCACCGTGTGAGGGTGACGTCTTAACCACTGGACCATCGGCCCAAGATTATTTCTTTTTAGCGAAGATATTAATCCACACTGTACCTCTAAACTCACCTTTGTGTGATTCAAGAATATCAAAACCTGCTTTGTTCAAGATGCTTGTTAATTCAATTTCTGAATAATATGAGAAAAATCTGCTTCCATCCATGGCTTCGCCAGTACCTTCTTTCATGGTTATAAAAAATAATCCAGATGGTCTCAATATCCGGTTTACTTCCTTGAGCGCTGGAAGAAATTCTGATTTCTTTAGATGCAACAAAGAAGCATTTGCCCATACACCATCGAATGTACTGTCTCCGAACTCTAGCTGCCGAATATCCATTTTAATAAATTTTCCAGTAGGAACACGCAACCTTGCTTCAAACAGCATGCCTTCTGATAGATCAACACCAACAGCATCCAAACCATGTTCGATCATAAATTTGACATCTTTTCCAGCTCCGCAACCTATGTCTAAAACCTTTCGATTATTACCAAGATACAACATGAATTTCCTAATCTGTCTTTCCATACTTAATTTTGAGAATTTATCTGACCATTTGCTGGCATTGCTGTCGTATTCTTCTATTGTTTTGTCCATAAAACCACACTCAACAAAAATAATGGCGCTAGGGGTGGGATTTGAACCCACGGATTCCCGAAGGAAAACAGACTTAGCAGGCCTGCGCGTTACCAAGCTGCGCAACCCCAGCATTCCTATAAACTTTATATATTAACACACATATTTATTTATTAGAAGTCGATAGATATTAAACAAAACAGTATTATTTTCGGAGGAGAAAACCATGGGAATAACAGTAAAAAACGCGACAGAAATGATGGGCAAAGATGTATTTACCAACAAAGGTAGTTTTTGTGGGAAAGTTGTAGATCTTTCTGTAGATCTAACTAAATTTAGATTAGATTCATTGGTAATAGAAGCATCTAGAGGCTCATTTTTGGCAAATGTAGTCGGTGGAAAGAAAGGAGTGATTATACCTTACAGATTAGTTGATAACGTATCTGATGTTGTAATCATAAAACACATCACACCAACAATGCCTGAAGAACCTGCGCCTGCTGGAGAAGAACAAACTGGAATAAGCACATTCTAAAGTAGGCCCTTTTATTTTCTTTTTCTTACAATTTCACTCATTATTTTATAAATTAGTTTTCCGACGATTGACAGATAAATATCATTGTCGCTTTCAATCGGCGTATATTCCACGAAATCAATGCCTACGATTTTAGCTCTTTCCAATGCGTTAAAAACAGAAATTACTTCTGTAAATGACATTCCATCTGGCTCTGGATTTCCAACAGCTGGCATTATCGCTGGATCTAAAACATCCAAATCAATAGAAACAAACGTCTCGCCTTGCAAACTCATCAATTCATCTGCCTGTACCAATTTTACTCTTCCAGTATCAAGATATGCCTGCTCTTTTTTAGAAATCGCTCGCAAACCGTATACGACTAGGTAAACATTATATCCTTTTTCAGCTAATCGTCTTGTAATTCCGTCGTGTTTCTCTGTTGGTTCGCAGTCAGCATGTGCATCAAAGATAACAACATTCTTCGGCTTTAGCTTATCAACGATCCACTCGGTTACCGTATGCTCGCCGCCAAGAATAATAGGAAAATTCTTTATCTCGGTCTTAGAAAGCTCTTCTTTTGTCAAGTTGCCAAGGTCTTCTATGAAGCATTCTGTCAGATCAACGCCGTTCCAATATGTTTCCATCATAGGAAAGATGCTTCTAATCATATCTGGCGATTTAGACG
>JAQUSH010000097.1 GCA_028715225.1 Candidatus Aenigmatarchaeota archaeon
TCTTTCGCTTTCTCTCAATGCATCCATAATTAACTTTGCTGCGGACTTTTCATCTTGATTTCGTACTAATTTTTCATATTCATACATTAATTGAACAAAATTTGAAGTATCTTCAACTAAACTTATAGGCATTTCGATAGAGATTGGATCTTTAAGAGTTCTCAGTAAATATCTTAAGCAGACTATTCCAGAAATGTTAACTTTTTCGGGAACATATGAAGAATCTCCTAAAAATACCGGGATCACAAAGTCCTTAGGCTTTTCAGGCAATAAATCCGCAATATGAATAAAGTAGTGAATTCTTGTTGTTAAAACAGCTAGCGGATTAAGATCAATAGCACATACCCTCGTTAATATCTGTGTTAAAAGTTCACTCTTTTCAATTTCTTTGTTTTCTTTTCTTAACTCAGAAATTGCGGCTATAATAAAAGTTCCTGAGCCACAACATGGATCTAGCGCTCTCCAATTCTTTTTTAAATCGGAAGA
Source organism: Candidatus Aenigmatarchaeota archaeon (assembly GCA_028715225.1). GTDB lineage: Archaea > Aenigmatarchaeota > Aenigmatarchaeia > Aenigmatarchaeales > Aenigmatarchaeaceae > JAHIDZ01. Next base: position 487 of record JAQUSH010000097.1, read on the forward strand.
ATACAATACATGCTGCGCAAGCCAAAAAGGAGTATAAAATTCTCCAAAACTAGCTCTTACCACCTGAGGAACAGTAGCCTCATAAAGTTCCCTGAATAAATCAATAGCATCAACTGTGGTAAATATCTTAGATACATCTTCATAGCGCCCTAGAATTTCTAAAATCTCTTGTAATGCGGTAGCCAAGGTTTGATTCCACTGATTTTCGTCGCTATACCAAGAAAAGAAATCCCCCTCTAATAAATTCAATATACCTAACTGTCTAAAGATTTCACCATCTTCTAAGCTCGAACAAAAAGAACGTAAAGCTTGACTTTCTGCACCGATCAACGATTTATAGTCTTGCATAGGGGAACCGAATTGAACATCTGAAACCACCCTGTATGCAATTAATTTCAAAACGATAGCATAGGATGAATGTAAAGCAAATAACGCACGATATTCAGAAGAAGCATCTTTCAACTCTTCTGCAAAGATTTCCGAAAGGACGGCTCTTCTTTCTTGGATTCGTTTTTGCTGAGATTGGTCATCATGAGCCAAACGGAAAAGCTCTTCCCATTCAGACCGTAACATATTGGTTTTAAGGGTCGACTTCTTTAAAAGTATGGAATTTAGAATGCGTGCGACATCAAAAAGCACTCCAGCGTAAGAACTACCGCAGAAATCTCTTATTAAATTCTCCGACGTTAGGGCGGATTGCTCTAATGAAACTATATTCCTAATTAAGTTTAGAAGCGAAGTGTCATTAATATTTTGTTCGCCAGACCAAGAAGTAATTTTTCCATCAAAGGCCCTTACTTCAAATAAAGACAAACCGTCGGTTAGAAAGCCGATGACTTCGTTGTGTAAATCACTTGAAATAGAGCAAACATACTCTTCAAGCTGGTTTTTACCAGAAGAAATATCTCCCTGCGATCTAAGTTTATCTCTATGCTTATATTCAATTACTAAAGCGCCTATTCTACTATCGACCCTTCCTCTTCCGGTATGCCGTATAATGCCAAGCGAAGTTTCCTTTTCTGGATGGAATTTTATACCCACTTCTCGAAGAATCGCATAAAGTACTCGCTCGAAAACACCTTCAATAGTTGCCTCATTAGCAGCCTTCTTTGCTTCAAAGGCAATCTCCTCAGAAGCATGTTTTAATGCTCCTCTAAATTCAACGGACGACAAAGCAATATTTGTTAATTTTTCCTTTAAATTTTCCAATCCTCTTTTTTTCTCTGCCATTTTATAAAGGTTAATTTGATTCTAAATCTTCCTGTTTAGGTATTTGAACTACCTTATTTATCTCTCTAGTTCAATGATTTTGAAATCTTTTTCAAGGAATTCAAACTTCTTTTGAAATAAATTTGCTATTTTCTGACTTGCGGTAGCAAAAAATATTTGTTTATTACCATAAATTGCGATATCCCTCAGGTAGTCTAAAAATGAGAGAACATTCATATCATCTACATGAGCAACAGGATCATCAAAAATGATATAAGGAGGACCGTTCTTCAATTGTCGGGTTAAAGCAAGAAAAATTGAAATAAACAAGGCTGATCTCTGCCCTGAACTAATCTGAGACAGCGGCGTTGGCTCTCTGTTTTCACCTCTACCTAATAAAAACTTATCGGAATTTCCATTATCGGTTAATTCAATACTAAAAAACTCTAACGGACTATGGACATTGCGGAAAATATTAACAATAAACGCTTTGTTTTCTTTAAAGAAATCTTCGAAGTATTTTTTCTTATCATATTCTTTCAGAATATTCTCTATTGATTGTATTGCCTCTGAAGCATTGCTTCGTTTAGGTTCCAAAATTTTAAGTTCTTTTTCAAACTCTTCAATATTCTTCTTGCATTCTCTTACTATTAAAATATTCTCTTTCCGTTCAGTTGCAGCATTTTTAAAATTATTAAAAATGCTTTTCAGTTCCTGCAAAACAACTAGTATTTCATCAATTACTTGATCTTCAGAAATAGTAATAATATTTGCGAGTTTATCATAGCAGTCTAACGCCTGCTTTAAGTTTTCTGTCCTTTTTTCCACTTCCAGGGGAAAGGTGTCTTTATATTCTATATCCTTAAAATATTCATTGAATAGCTCAGCCCGCTCCTTAAGAGATTGTTGCAGTAATTGATTACCAACCTTAAGTGCTTCTTTCTCGGCTTCAATTTGAATATTGAGCTGGTTTGCCATTTGTTCTATTTTTTTACGATTGCTATAATTTAGTGTTATAGCTAAGCCCAATTGAGATATTTCTTCCTTTAGGTTTATAAAGACTTTTTCATCAAGACCGTTTCTCATAAATTTATTCTTAA
>JAQUSH010000019.1 GCA_028715225.1 Candidatus Aenigmatarchaeota archaeon
GAAAAGTAAATGCAAAAGGAGTATCTATCTACAAGATAAACGGCAAGACCGTGACAAGAGAAACAATGATGGAAGTATTGCGAGCTGGAAATATCTATCCAGACGGGCATAATATAATTCTTCAAGGTGATGTAACTGAGATTATTGAAATGTCTTCAAGAGAAAGAAGAGAAATGATTGATAAAATAGCAGGAATAAGCGAATTTGACCAGAAACGAGACAAGGCTACAAAAGAATTAGAGATTGTTGAGAAACGTTTGACAAACACAGCTGCTGTTCTTGGTGAAAAGGAAACAAACATCAAGAGACTTGAAGTTGAAAGAAGATCTGCCAAAGAATACAGAATACAGAATGAAGAACTAGAAAAACTGAGAGCTTCTTTGGCTAAGATTAAATTAAAAGAAGCAGAAGACGCTATGAAGACTCTTAATGACAAGCTGAAAGAAACAAATCTTGCTGAATTTGACAAAGAATTAGATAAGATAGACAAGGAATTAGAAAGTGCTGAAAAGGAAAAGAACAATATTTCTAAAAAGCTTCTTGAAAGAAAAGACATTGAACTGTTCAAGAAAATAGAAGAAATCAGAACAGAGATAAACAACAACATAAACAAAGTCGACAGAGATAATTTTGAGATACAAAGATTAGATGAATTTATCAGAAAACTTGAGATGCTTCAGGCTGATTCTGGAAACAGAGTGACGAGTGCTGTTTTGAAATTAAACAGATCAGGAGTTTATGGTTCTATTGCTAACTTATCTAGAGTTCCTAAAGAATATCAAACAGCGATTGAGATTGCGGCAGGAAATCATGTTAACGACATTGTAACGCATGACAAAGATGTTGCCATTGAATGCCTAAGATACCTGAAAGACAACAAAATAGGAAGAGCTACGTTCCTGCCATTGGACAAGATACAAACCAGAGATGACAGGCAAGTCAGAAAACTTTTAGAAGAAGACGGAGTTGTTGGATTAGCTATCGATCTTATTGATTTTGATAAAAAATACTTTAATGCTTTCTCATTTGTGCTAGGAGACACTTTAATTGTTAAAAAGATTGAAGACGCAAGGCGAATAGGAATAGGAAAAGCAAGATATGTTACATTAGACGGCGATCTGGTTGAAAGATCTGGTGCAATCGTAGGTGGATATTACAGGCCTGAAAAATCAGCATTTTCAAATTCTGATATTGTTAATTACTCCAAGAAAAAAGAAGAACTTAAAGCAGAAATAATTAAACTTGAAAAAGAAATCGAAGATCGAAGCAAGCAGTTGAGAGATCTTGAGAACAAAGAAAAGAATGAGATGAGTGAGTTCTCCGAATTCAAGAAAGCAACAGAAGACATCGATAAAAAAATAAATGACCTCAGATACAAAAGAAGAACAGCTTACGACGGAAAAGCTGTTGCCGAAAGCGAAATGAATAATCTGAGAATAAGCAAAGCTAAACTTGAAGCTGCTTTGGATAACATAAGAAGTGAATTCCAAGCATACAAAGACAAAGAAACATACGTAATGAAACCAGAAGTTTTGCAAACTAAAATTAATGAAACACTTAGCAAGATAAATTCTCTTGGACTTATCAACATGAAAGCTCTAGAAGATTACGACAATCAAAAAATTATTTATGATGACCTGAAACAGAAAGTTGACAAGTTAACTGAAGAAAGAAATAAAGTTCTATCTATGATAGGTGAGATTGAAAACAAAAGAATGCAGTGCTTCATGAAAACGTTCACGTCTATAGCTGATCATTTCAAAATTGTGTTTAATGATATGACAAAAGGAGTAGGTCTGCTTGAATTAGAAGATCCTACTGACATCGAATCTGGCCTTATGATTAAAGCAAGTCCGCATGGAAAGAAGCTAGAGAACATAGATGCACTGTCTGGTGGAGAGAAAACACTAACAGCACTGGCATTCTTGTTTGCTATACAACAGTTTAGTCCTGCTCCATTTTATGTTTTGGATGAAATTGATGCTGCTCTTGATAAGCCTAATACTAAAAAGATTACTGAATTAATTAAAAAATATTCAAACAAAGCTGAATTTTTGGTTATATCCCACAATGATGTAACAATACAGAATGCAGATATTGTATACGGGGTATCAATGGACAAAGGAGAATCTAATTTAATTGCGATCAAAATGCCTGGTGTTTAAATGCTAAGTGACAAACAACTAATTGATCTGATGATATATGAACCATCTTGGGAAGATGTAATTGTTAAAATCGTTGCAGAAGAAGAGATGGATCCTTGGAATATAGATATTATCAGATTAGCTAACATATTTGTACATTACATAGAAAGAATGGATAATCTTGACCTTAGAGTTCCTGCTAGATTTATTTTGATAGCTGCCATACTTTTGAGGATGAAATCAGACATATTTGAAACAAAGACAGCAAGAAACTACATTGCTGAATCTGATCAGAAAGAAGATGAGATGTTAAGAGCTTTGGCGAACATACCACCACTTCAACCTCCTATCAAAAGAATACCAGTCGGAAATGTTACAATGGAAGAATTATTAAGAGCATTAGGAAAAGCATTTGAAGTTAAAGAAAGAAGAGTTGAACGCAAACAAAGATTGCGTGATATTGTTAGAAGAGCAATGCCTGAACACGAAGAAGATATCACAAAACGAATTGATGATTTATTAAATGAAATACAGCAGGCACTAGGAAACATAGACAATGTCGAATTTTCAAGATTAGTCAAACACTGGGGAAGAAAGGAAATAGTTCATTCTCTTATGCCTTTATTACATCTATCGCAGCAGGGAAAAGTTAATATTGTGCAAAAAGAGTTATTCAAAGAGATAACGGTGGAGAGAAGAAAATGATAATAGTAAGACGAGCTAAAGTCGGAGACGAAAATGGAATGATTAATTTTGTTAATGAACAGATTAGAAAGAAGGAATGGAATTATACCGGAAGAAACAAACTCAAAGACAAAAATAATCTTAAAGAAACGAGAAAGAATCTTTTATCTAAGAAACCTAAAACATATTATTTTCTAGCATTTGATGGAAAAAAAGTAATTGGTTCCGTAGGTATAACCCCAAGAAACAATGGAAGATTGCGACATAGAGCAAGCATTGGATGGGGCGTTCATTATAATTATCGTGGTCAAGGAATTGCAACAAAATTAGTTACGACGATGTTAGTTTTTGCAAAGAAAAAAAGATTTAAACGATTAGATGCCGAGATAGCTGTTGAAAATATAGCTTCCGTTAAACTTGCAAAAGATCTTGGATTTAAAATTGAAGGCCATATAAAGAAAGGTATGTTATTAGATGATGGAAGATATGTAGATACTTACGTAGTAGGTAAATTATTATGAAAGAGGAAACTAAGATTGAAAGGCTGAAACCGCAGGTTGAAGCTGCACTATTTATGACAAATGATGTAATCACAGAGCAGCATCTGATTAAAATGTTTGGTGCTGACAAAGAAATACTTCAGAAAGTATTGCAGGAATTGAAAATTGAATACAACAAACCAGAGCACGGTGTTCAGGTATTTGAAACTTCAACTGGATATCAGATGAAGATAAAACCAGATTATGCTCAGAAAGTAAGAACGCTTACTCCTTACAAAGACCTTAGCCGTGGATTACTGAAAGTTCTAGCTCTAGTCGCATACAAGCAGCCTATTACGCAATCGAATATTGTCAAAATAATCGGCAATCGTGCTTATGATTATGTTAAAAAACTTGAACAGAAAGGACTGATCAGAACTGAAAAACACGGTCGTTCAAAGGCATTGATTGCTACAAAAGAGTTTGCTAACTACTTTGGTCTTGAGACAACTGAAGACTTTAAAAAATTCTTTGATAAGATGGTTGAAAATGAAAAGAAAGATTAAAGCTGTCATATTTGACATAGACGGCTCACTGATAAACACGGAATTGGCACTGTATTATCTAATCAAAGATACATTGAGAAGATATGGAGAGAAAAAAAGAAATAAAGAAGAAATACTTGAACCATTTGGTTCTTCTGGAACAACGTGGATAAAAAAACTTATACCTGGAATAAGAAAAGAAAGATTAATTCACATGAAAAGATTTGTTGCTGAACAATATGCCAAACACTACATGAAAAGATTCGGTCGACCAATGCCTCATGCTAGCTATATTCTTAGAGAACTTAAGAAAAGAAACATCAAACTTGCTATAGCTACAAATCAAACAAAAAAACAAAGCAAAGTTGCTTTAGATATTATTAATTTTCATAAATTCAATGTGGTTGCTGCAGTTGATCTTGTTAAAAATCCAAAGCCTGCACCAGACACTATATTTTATGCTCTAAAAAAACTAAAAGCCAAAAAGGATGAGGTATTGTACATAGGAGATACTATGACAGATGTAAAAGCTGCAAAAGCAGCTGGTGTAAATCTGTATTTAGTTGAACATCACTACAACAAGCACATAAAACATAAAAAAATCAAAAACCTTAAAGAAATATTAAAGTTGATTTCATGAGAGAGATGAGCAGTTTAGATTTAATGTTCTTTCTGAATGAACTGAAATTTCTAGAAGGAGGAAGAATACAGAAAGTATTCCAGAAAGGAAAGAAATTAAGATTTGAAATATTCTTGCCAGGTAAGGGAGTATTTGAACTTTTCTTTGAACCTGGAAGATTGTTCATAACTCAATACAAAAGACATTTTGAGGAACCTGGAAATTTCGCGATGTTTTTAAGAAAATATCTGACAAACCAGATAATAAAAGAAGTAAAGCAGAAAGACTTTGATAGGATAATAGAGATCGACACTGAAAACTATATTTTAATCTTGGAAGTATTCTCAAAAGGAAATATTATTCTTTGCTATAAAGATTACAAGATACTGATGCCTCTAGAAAATCAGGAATGGAAACACAGAACAATCAAGCCGGGAATCAAATATGAATATCCTCCAGCTGTTGTGAATCCATTTAAAATAAGTTTAGATGATTTCAAAAGATTACTTAATGATAAAGAGATTGTAAAATTCATTGCAACTGATTTAAGCTTCTCTGGACTATATGCTGAAGAGATATGCATACGTGCAGGTGTTTTCAAAGAACGTCCGGCTAATCTGCTCTCTTCAGAAGAAATTGAAAATGTTTATGAAGTCATACAAAAATTCAAAGATGAGTTTGGTCCTCAGATGATAGTTGAAAATGAAAAAGTGATTGATGCTGTTCCATTTGATATGAAAGTCTATGAAGGAAAAGAAAAAGTGAGAACAACTACTTTCACGCATGCTCTAGATGACTTCTTCACTAAAAACGAAGAAGAGAGACAGGAAGAAGCAGCTGAAAACAAAACAGAAAAGGTTCTCAAAAGACTTGAAAACATCGCTGAAGAACAGAGAAAAAACATTGAAAAGATGGAAACAGAAGAAAAAATATCTAGGGAGCAGGCTGAAGCAGTTTTCGCAAACCTAGATAAAATAAATTCTATTATATCTGAGATGGAAACATTAAAGAAACAAGGGTTAAAATGGTCTGAAATAAAAGAACGGATGAAAGATAAAGTTAAGTTAATAGACGAAAAGAAAGGAAAAATTATTCTAGATTTGTAATCACTTTGCCATTGTTGAAACTGTTGTTTCTGCCGCTATAGCAATATCTCTTACGCCATACCAAGGATACCAATATGAATATTCATATGGAAGTTCAACTGAATTGAGGTAAGTCATGTCAACTAACTTGTTCATCTTAATCATCTTATCTGATATTGTGTAAAGCACATCATCCATGAACAGTGTTCTCTTAACTGCATAAGGACTCCAATAGTAATCATACTGATTTAGTGTTTCATTGTGTGAAACTTTTCCTTTAAACACAAAACCATTCTCAACAGTAAGATCAAACACATATGCACCCTGCCATATGAAATCACCATAAGCCCAATCAGGTATTGTACCATATTGTTCTTCATACATGCTCTGATTTACTTGAGCTAAAGCAATTGGCAATACAAGCAGATTCTTTTCTTTATCAAATAAGAATGCTTTATGATCGTGCAAAGCAGGTGAGTCTGTTCCTCTGTCACCGATTGAATAGTTTGAAATCTGAATAGGATTTGTCACATCTGTAACATCAAATAATGATAATTTAACTCCCTGATACCATGCGAACGTACCCTGATCTGTTGCTTCTTTACCGATTCCAATTATGTGGTTTTCATCATAAGGATGAAGATAATCTGAGTAGCCTGGTATTTTCAAATAACCAAGTATCTGAGGATTAGATGGTGTTAAATCAATAACGAAAAATGGATCAACTCTCTTGAACGTAACAAGATAACATCTGTTTCCTATAAATCGAGCTGAATAAATCATTTCACCTGGTGCAATATCTTCAAGCTTGCTAACCTGGTTTAGATCCGAATCAAGTATGTAAACATTATTTGTGCTTTTTCCTGTTCTCCAGTTGTTCTGAGTTGTAGCTATTCTAAAGTATCCATCGCTCTCGTCCATTGAAAACTGGTTTAAAATATAACCTAAAACATAGCCCTGATGTTTATATGATATTGAACCGTCAGCAATTGCAATTTTTTGTATTACTGTTTTTTGTTGCTCATTTTCCATTTCTTGCTGTATAATCTGCATTCTCTGACTTATCATTTCATCAAGAATAGATCTAGCTTCTTTGTCTAATGTGTTACTGTAATTATAATAAATTTCTTGAACAATATTAGATATTTCGTATATGTTTTTATCAGATTCCAAGACAGTTTGCATCTGTTTTGAAATTTCTAAAGGAACTGATAATATGTATACGTCTTTGATTGTTTTTGTTAGATAATAATTATAATCAATCTGTTTCTGGTATGTTATATAGATATTTTGCTCTGAAACATACATATTCTGTCCGTAGTTCATAAGATATACTTTTTTATCGATTATTTCTTCATCATTCTGAGTATTTACAGAGATTATTGTTGTAAACTGGTTTGAGCCGCTTCCATCAAAATAATAAATATCTGATGCTGCTACTTTTTCAGAAGCTCCGTTTGTTTGAACTACTGGAACCGGTATCGGAATATCGTCGGAATAATAAAAATATTTATTAAATACAGCATAGACGTAATCGCCAATCATTCTTGCATCATAATATCCACCGTCGACTGAAACATCTCTTGTAAGAACAGGTACATCTTCTGAAATATCATAAACCTTAACAAAAGAAGATTCCTGATATGAACCGTAGATGTCATATGAATAATCATTTAAACCAAATAACGTTAACTTGTTTTCATTGATGAAAATATTGCTTATTGTACCATTAACACTGATATTATAAAGTAAATTTGCATTTTCTGCAGGATATGCATCAACAACGAACACATTTTTTCCAGAAACAACATAAATATATTTTCCGTCATTTTTCACAATATCCGGTTCATCAACACCTGCAACTTGTATATTTGTAGTAGAATAATCAGATGCCTTATCTGTTGATGCCTGTGGTGCTGATTCTGAAGCGCCTGCTGTTGTTACCATTCCTCTGTCCATACCGCCATAAAAACCATAACTATTTTGATTTGATTTAACATATGATTCTAAATCTTGATATGAAGAGAATTTTTTTATTGAATCGCTTGATTCTGTCTGAACGCAACCACTTATAAGTACAATGACTACAATCAACGAAAATAGTAGTATTTTCTTCATAACAATCCAATAAGATATATATTAGAGGTATTAATAAATTAGATATGACAGACGTTGAGATTGACTTCAGAAAAAACGCACAGGTCAATGCTAATGAATACTTTAAGAAAGCCAAATCTTCTAAGAAGAAATTAGAATCAGCCAAATTTCAGCTTGAAAAAACATTAGATAAAATGAAAGCTCCTCCTGCACCTGTTGAAAGAGAATACAGCATTGTTAAAAAGAGAGAGAAGCAATGGTATGAAAAATTCAGATGGGAGATAACTAGTGATGGCTTTTTAGTGATAGGTGGTAAAGATGCTGACCAGAATGAGATGATATTTTCTAAATATATTGAAAAGAATGACATTGTGCTGCATGCTGACATAGTCGGCGCACCGCTGGTTGTGATTAAATCGGAAGGCAAGGAGATAACTGATCTTGCTAAAAGAGAAGCAGCTGAATTGGCTGCTGCATACAGTTCTGCATGGAAGAAAGGATTGGGTGCAGTAGATGTTTACTGGATTACCCCGGAACAAGTCTCTAAAACACCTGAATCAGGAGAATATTTATCTAAAGGTGGATTTGTGATAAGAGGAACTAAGAATTACAGCAAGAAAGTTGAACTGAAATTATCTATCGGCGTAAAGATAGAAGATGGCATTTCTTTGATTGCTGGAAGCATTATGGCTGTCAGAAAGCATAGCAAATATTTTGTAACTATTGTTCCTGGTGATATAAATCATATGAAACTTGCTACAGATGTAAGGCATAAACTTATTGAGAAAGCTTCTGCTGAAGACAAAGAGATGATTAAGAAATTGGACATAAATGAGATACAAGGTCTGATACCTGGCGGCGAAGGATGTATAGTTTAAATCCTTTTCTGTTCATTAGATATTATGAAATACAAATCTATTAATGTTCGAATCTTAGATTATACTCCTAATCCTGAACAGCTTTGTGCAATTGCTGCTAAAAATTGCCAATCTAGAATAATGCCAAAACATGTGAACTCACCTGAAAAACTTCTAGATGTGGTAGTTGGTTCTGGTCATTACAGTGTCATTGAACATGCATCAATCACATATGGTATTGAAGGTGTTTCAAGAGCGCTGTCTCATCAATTGGTAAGGCATAGAATTGCTGCATATTCACAGCAAAGCCAGAGGCATGTTCCTCCGGAATCAGTAATCGAACCACCTAGATCTGTAAAAGAAAATGCACGTGCATTAGAAATATTTAATAAAACTACAAAGGATTGCACAGACGGTTATAATGAACTGATTAATGAATTGAACATACCAGAAGAAGATGCAAGATATATTCTGCAGAATAGAGTAACTACAAATATCGTCGATACTATGAATTTCAGAGAACTTGTTCAATCACTCTTTCCTCAGAGAATATGCGAAAGGGCACAGACAGAAATAAGAAATGTTTCTTATGCAATGCTTGGAGGAGTGAAACTTATTGCCCCAAATATTTTCAAAAATGCCGGAACTAACTGTTTAATTGGCCAGTGCAAAGAAACTGAAAAAACACCAAATTGCCATAAGGTGAGAACAAACATTAAAAAACTTGATGATATTATTGAGAGTTATAGGGAAGAGTTTAATGAATTAACGCCTGGAGAATGGATGAACATAGACTACGTCCCAATGGATTTTGAATTTAAAACAAATTTTCAGATAAAGAAAGTCTGTTAGATTCTTAATTCCTTTCTCACTGTATTTCTTATATCTCTATAAACTGTTTTTTCATCTGCATCTCCATTAATTAATATAATATTTTCATCATCAAAATAATCAGACATATTCAAATATATTTTTCTTATTTTTTCTAAAAAATCACGAACTTCAAACTTTTCTTTTGTTTTGCTTGCCATTCTTTCAATTGCTACGTTAACTGGCAAATCAACTATTAAAGTCAAATCTGGTTTTTTAATAAATCCTCTATTTACGTATCTATTTCTCAAGTCTATAATAAAATCAGTATCAACTTTCAATGCGCCCTCATAAGCAAGCGTTGAATGATAACTTCTGTCAGATATGATATTTTTACCTTTAATTATAGATGGCTTGATAAGCAAATCATGATGATCTATTCGGTCTGCAAAAAATAGAAGAGTTTCTCTTTCGCCTTCTGCTTTTTTATCATTTAAATTATACTCCATAAGCACCTGTCTTATTAATTTACCGGTACCATAATCTGTTGGTTCTCTAGTTAAAATTGAATTCGAAAGATATCTAGCAAGCTTTTTAGCCTGTGTTGATTTCCCAGATCCGTCTATACCTTCAAGAACAATATATTTTCCTCGCATATTCTTTATTTGATAGAAAAGAATAAATACTGATTGTATTCTCTGAAA
>JAQUSH010000098.1 GCA_028715225.1 Candidatus Aenigmatarchaeota archaeon
ATAAATGTCTTTGAAGCAATCAGAGTGATATTCAAATCAAATGAAATGAAGGAAGCTATGAAAGCGATAGATTCCTGCGACAAAGACATAGAAGAGATCTTCTGGTGGGTTGAACAGAATGTGACGAATGAATACAAAAAACCAGAGGAAGTTGCTTTAGCTTATGATATTCTGAGCAGAGCAGATATCTTCAGAGAAAAGGTCTACGTCGGAAAGAACTACCGAATGCTTCTGTATATGAAAAATCTGATAGCCTCACTTACGCTAATAAGAAAAGATAATTCGTACACAGCTTATCGTCCTCCAGACAGAATGATTATCCTTGGGAAGACCAAAGGTGAAAGGGCGGAAGACAATGAAACATTCGGAAAACTTGCACAAGAATTACATTGCTCTAAGAGGAGCATAAAGAATCAGCTGCCGTATCTTAACGTAATCGCAAAATTAAACTGATAGATTGTTTTCTATATAGAAATCATTTGATTTGATTGTAAATCTTATGTCTGCAGTAACTGTTGGTGTACATGATATTGCCCTATGTCTTACATCCAGTATGATTCCTCTTGCCAGAAGCTTGTCTTTCAGGAAACTTTCTGTTGCGTTTAAACTTCTGTCCAGATGTATTGGATCTTGATCAGTCAAACAAGCTGTTCTTACAGTAGAACGCAAACTATTTTTTATATCGCTGATATAATTAAGCTCCTGCATCTGTTCTATATTTGTCAGATCAATCTTACCGTAGTCATAAAGATAATTCATGATAAGCATCAGAGCGGATATCATTATCACAGTCGATATTATGAAAAATTGACCTTTCATCCTTTCACACCATACTTAGCTCCGCAAGCTTCGCATACGAGTGTTGTTATTCTGTCTTTCTTGACTAATTTAGTATCAGGTCTCTTACACTCCTTGCAAAGGACATAATCTCTTACATATACTCCGATCTTCTCCTGAACCGCTTTCTGTGTTAATCTTGCTGTAAAAACTGCTCTTGGCGGTTTAAGCGCACCAGGTGCTGCTAGTTCTTTTGTCAAAAATTTCATCAAATGATCTGGTTCCCTTCTAAGATCGTTAGCAATCTGAACAAAGTTCTTTATTATTGTCTGACCACCCTCTGTTGTGACATCTGCTTTAGGTATCTCAAATCTTTCTCCAGAATCTTTCAGCTTAGGCAGTTTGTCATAAGCTTTGTCCAATAGCTCTTCGTAATTCATAAGAATAATGTGAGAACGGTATTTAAATGGTTTATCGTTGAACTGGTTTGTAAACAATATTTGTATATAAAATATCCGTATTACTTTCTTCTAATTCTGCTGGGGTATGACTAACTTCACTAGCAGACAATTTACATTTATCACTACAACCAGAACATGTTATAACACCAAATCCTCCAGTTAATGATGCTGCAAGAAGAATTCTATTACTCTCTTTTTCGCTCTTGTGTTTATCAAGTCCATCGCAGTACTTTTTTACTTCACTCAATTCTACTATACCATGATAGTTTCTTCGTAATTCTATTTTCCAAACCGGATCCTTTGTTGTCATAAAATAAATACTGATACAAAAGAATTTAAACCCATTACAAAACTTTAATCATTCCAGGTGATGGTTCAAAACAGATTCTTTTTTCTAGAAGGTCCTGAACAATCTGATCGACTTCATTCTCTCCCAGACCAGATTTCTCTATTATCTTCAGATAATCTATTCCGTCTGCTTCCTTGATTATATCCAATATCTTAGCCTTAGTATCAACTGCAACTTCCTTCTCTGTCAGGCAGTCAGCTTCCAGTATCGCATCGATATCTTCCGGATCAACATCCTTCAGAACAGCTTTGAATTCTTTAGCATCTCTCGTCGGAAGTGCCTTCATCTGTGCAACTAAAGATTTCTGGTTCTTGTATATTTCTTCCAGTTCAAGTAGACGAAGTGTCTCAGTGTTAGAACTTGCCTTCCTGATTATCTCAGGCATTATGTAAACCTCGCCGTTGTATTCTTTTAATTTTCCGAAAACATCAACTAACTCGCCTTTGGTAAGGCCGTCTAATATTTTAACATTAACAAAAACCTTGCATCGTATCGTTTGTGTACCATCGTCTAAAGTAATCGCACCGTAATTAGAGCCTTCTTTCAGATATTTATCAACAATCAGCGCAAGAAGCCTTACTCTGGAAAGTTTTCTTCCCAACTGCGTAAGAACGTAGCTGCTCTCAAATCCACTCTTCTTAACGAATCTTCCTGTGGTAATCTCAGTGACTGATACTTTTCTTGATGTTATTCTTTTTGCTTCCATGAAAATCATATCCTCTGAATAAAGTTAGGTTTCGGTTCAAAGGTGAAACCTTCTTTTCTCAACCTGAACAATAATTCCTCTGCGTCTTTGGTTGAAACTCCTCTATCTTCTGCAGCTGCGATTATCTCTTCCTTAGCAACAGGTATTCCAAGTTTCTTTCCAAGCATATCAATAATATCAAGCATTGTATGTATCTTTGTTCTCTGTGTTGCAGATGTTTTCTCTTCTAAACGGTCAATATCAATCTTTCCTGTTTCAGCATCATAACCCAACTCTCTGATAGAATATTCCATCAGACTTATCGCTCTCTCTGCATCTTGCAATTCAACCTTTTCAGACAATCTTATTTTAGCAGATGCCTCAGCTAATCTCATCATTGCCTCGTTCTGTCTTAATGTGATAGCAAGCGAATCTGGGGTTGATTTTGCACGCATGTCAACATAAAATTCTGCGATCTTGTTTGCTGCTTCCT
>JAQUSH010000020.1 GCA_028715225.1 Candidatus Aenigmatarchaeota archaeon
AGTTCACGCGCAAGTATTACTCGTTGTGCACCAAGTGCCTTGTAGAATTTAGCAGATTCAGAGTTAGCAACTGATGCTTGCGTTGATATATGAAAAGGAATTTTGTATTTTTTGCAAAGTTGTATGACAGCCAGATCCCAACAGATTATTGCATCAACCTTTCCTTTCACACGTTTAATCATTTCTTCAAGTTTTTCCAGTTCACTGTCGTAAATAATCGTATTAACAGTAATATATTTTCTGACGTTTTTGCATATTTTATTTATCTGTTCAAGATCTTTTATTGTAAAGTTTTTAGCAGCTTGACGCATGTTAAATTCTTCCAATCCAAAATATACCGAATCAGCTCCAGATTCAACAGCCGCAACAAGGCTAGGAAAATCTCCTGCTGGTGCAAGCAATTCAAATTTCCTCATGTTAAACCTTTAACTGATATGTTTAAATATCTTTGCTACAAAAACTTATTATGCCAAGAAAAACAAACAAAGAAAAAAGAGAAGAAGCAGAAGAAAACATGGCTAAATTCATAAATGATTTAAAACCTGATACAATAACAGTTGATTATGATATTTCTAGTTTAATATATACAAGAGGATATAAACACAGTGAGCCTAGTTTAATGCGACGTTTCAAAAGCCAAGAATTATTAAAGAAAGAGAATAGAACGGTTGACATCCATTTTCCAATTGATACGGTTGTCATCAAGAAAGGTTCAAAGAACGCAATGAGTATGTTTATTTCTGTTTATAATAACGTACCGACAATAATGCAAACACAAAACATACTTGATTACGCCCAGGCAAGAGAAATAAAGAAAATTGCTGATACATATGGCATTGAGATAGGCGTAGGACAAAATCAAGAGTTGCGTCGTAAACTTCGAGAAATACGTGATAACGATGAATGTTCTAAATGTGAAAGAGAATATTGCCAAGAACCAAATTTTTGTGAAACATATCTGATTTTAAAAAAAGCTCACCCATCGGATGCCAATAAATACGGGCCTAGTTGTTGTCCACTCTAAATAATTAGGTTTTTAGATTTTTTTTCAAGTCCTCTAAAGCGCTAGGGAATGTTAAAGGATTCTTCTCATTCTTAATTTTTTCATATGTCTCTTCAGACAAGCAGTCAATAAGTTCTATCTTTAACTTCTTGCATGCCTGCTTCAAAGCAATATAACTTTCTGAATCTAATTTGAAATAACAATAATACTTTTCGTATTTGTGTGTATTAAGATAGTTTTCAATCCGTTTTTGGTTCACTTCAATATATTTCTTTTTTATTTCAGGTGTCTCTTCCCATTCTTTCCAGTCATATCTGTTGAACGGATAATAATCTACAAATTCATACGGTATCACACCAGGCGAGCTAATCACAACTAGGTGAATATCCCGTGAATTAGGAACTTCAAACAAAGTCTTTCTGATCGAACGATGCAGTTTGGATATGTTGTACGGCTTTCTGAAAGCACACGGTACAAATAAGACGTTTTTTCTTTTGGCTTTGAAGAACCTTACAATAAAGTCCTGCCATAATTCATAGTAAGGATGCAATAATTCTTTTTCCGTTGCTCCGTTTATCCATTTTTCCATCTCTTTTGGCCATCTTGGCCTGAATACAAAATTATCAAAATCTTTTTCTATATCTCCAAACTCTTTAGTTGCTTCTTCAAACTGTTCTTTGTCAAAAGGCTTCCACTTGCCTTCAATCCACATATTGAATGCAGCTGAGTAGCCATGGGGGAACCAGTTAAGAAGTATGACCGATTCAGAATGTTCTCGGGCAAGTTCAACAGATTTTCTAAGTGTATCTTGATTTGTGAAAGGCGCGTTCACTAAAACATACGATCGTAAGCCAAAACCATTTTTCTTAAGTAACTTGGCAGCTTTTAGATAGTCATCGACAGTAAATCCTTTGTTTAATTTTTTTAGAATCTTATCGTCAGCGCACTCCAGTCCGATAGCGATTGTTACGTGAACTTTGTCAGATTTCATTCCCTTAAGGGATTTTGCTGTGATAAATTCAGGTCTAGATTCAACTGTTAGTTTAGGTATTCCGAACTCTTCGCATTTCTTAATCACATATTCTCTGAATTTAGGATCAACTTGTTTGTCATCTAAAAACGATCCAGAATTGAATATCTTCAGCAAATCAACTGGTTCAAGCTTTTGGTCTAGCCACGTTTTTAATTCTTCCAGCGTCTGCACAGGTTCATCTTGGCATCCCCATCCGCAGAAGATACATTTGCCCCATGTGCATTTACCAGATTTCAAGTATAATGTCTTCTCTGACATAGAGAAACTACTATAAGTTAAATTATATAAATGATTACAACCAATCAATAGATAGGTGATTTATTGAAAAAATTATTGATACCAGTAATGGCTTTATTGCTTATAACATCTGTATTTGCCGCACAGGGCGACGGACTGATGAGCAATAATGCTGGAGATGACACGCAAAATACTGAACAGGTTCAGACTCAAGCTGGTCTGGAAACACAAACATGCGCAGGTTATTGCGGAGAGGTTGTTCAGGCACAAAACACAGAACAAGTAAGAACAATGCAGCAAGAACAAGAACAATTGATGAATCAGGAAATGGCTAACATGGGTTCAGCAGAACAGAAAGTTTACCAGAATCAGAATCAAGTTAGATTAGCTGTTCACGCTTTGTTATCAATGGAAAACATGACAGGCGGAATAGGGTCACAAATTTCTACAATAGCAAAGCAATTCAACAACTCTATTCAGAACACAGTAAGAGCAGAAGAAAAGATTCAGGCTAGAAATGCATTTTCAAGATTTTTGTTCGGAGGAGATGCTGATGCAGCAACAGAACTTGAAACAGAAGTTGTTCAGAACCAGAACAGAATACAGGAAATGAACCAGCTTATGGAGCAATGTGAATGTGACGAAGAAGTAAAAGCAATGCTACAGGAGCAGATACAGACAATGGAACAAGAGCAGACAAGACTTCAAGAGTTAGCGCAGTCTGAAAAACAGAATAAAGGTATTTTTGGTTGGTTGTTCAAATAAGAACAGCCTCTTTTCTATTATTTTATATATTAAATAACCAACTATAATTATGTGCGATAAGAGAAAACTAGCTCTGTTATTAGCGCTGTTCTCACTTGCAATGTCAGGCGTATTACTTCACTTAAAGATACACCCAACAATAACTTGGCTGTTGCCTTTAGCATTATTTGATGCCATAATTATTACATTGATGTTCTACTTCGAGAAGACGAAGATATATGGATTCTGGCTTAATACACTGTTTGGATTAGTTGGAATAATATTTCACCTGCAGACATCAGTGACAGGAACAATGTCAGACAATGCAATAATGCTAGCAGACGTATTGATAGGTTATGTGCTACTGACAACAGAGTTTGAAAAGAGGAAGAAAAAATGATAGATCTTCAGCTTGTTTGGATGTACGGAATACTTAGCGGACTTTTTTTCATACTTAATTTTGCTACATGCTATTCAATGCCATGGGCAAGCAAGTGTCCTGGTGAAGATAAGTGCAAAAAGAACTGTCCTCATCGCAAACCACTATGCGAGCATCATAAACCTTTAGCTTGGTTAACAGTTTTAACTGGTGTATTTCACATAATAGTTTCTGTTATCTGGTATTTTGGATTATAAAAATATTTAAGTTTTTTCATTATGCACCCAAGGTGCATCTTCCTTTAAGTTTTTTTCAAACATCTTATTGAAAGATATATTCATTTTATTAACCATGGCTTGTGTTTTCTTTATGCCAGATTCTTCTGCTTTTCTTCGCCTGTATCTTCTCTGGTATAATGTCTTCTTAGAAAGTTTTCCAGCTTCAACCATTTCTTCTTCTGCAATATCTCTCCGCATTTCTTTTATATGATATTCTAAAGCTTCCCGATCACCAATTGAAGGTCTGTTGCTACTACTATATGTATGTCCTCCTTCGATAAGTGCAAGAATCATTGCATCCTGAGCTTGACTTATGCTATAAGGGGTTTTCATACAAATAGTAGAACAGAAAACTATTTATTCTTATATTTCATTAGCATTATCTTCTCAAAAAAGAAGCTAGCAGAATCAATTTCTTTCCATCCTTTCAGTTTAAGATTGTTGTCAGAAGATATTATCATTAGCACCTGCCCATCTGGTTTCAGATATTTTTCAAATTCTTTAAGGAATTTTTTAATCAAACCAGAACCTTGCAAACCACTAGTTAAAGCAAGTTTCATGTTCTCAGAAAGATACCTGTCTTGCTCATCTTCAGGAACATAAGGCGGATTAAACAATATTAAATCAAACTTTTTTCTTACTCCAGAAAACAGATTGCTTTTCTTAACTTTGATCTTAAGCTTGTGCTTCTTCGCATTCTCGTTTGTATTATGAAGAGCAATTTCATTTATATCTACAGCTGTCACATTTGCTCCTCTCGCAGCAGATATCACACTAAGTATGCCAGAACCGCATCCAATATCAAGCACATTTTTGCCATCTACCTTTTTGATATGCTTGGCTACAAGAAATGAATCTTCTAGTGGCAAGTAAACATCTTCAAATACGTCTAAGTCATATCTCTTACCGTTTATATCCAAAGGCACAGTAACCATAGTTTTTAATAGATTAAGAAAGGTTATAACTATTATGTACGATAATAACAAAGCGCATTATATTGTTGTTACAGGAATTCTCGTAAAAGATGGAAAATATCTAATCACTAAGAGAGCATCGACTGAGAAAGCGTTCCCAAATCAACGGACTGTGCCTGGCGGGAAATTAGAATTAGATGATTACATCAAAAGACCAAAGGATACTTCTGCTCACTGGTATAATATTTTTGAAGGAGTATTAAAAAGAGAAATACTGGAAGAAGTCGGATTAAATATAAAAAGTATAAAATATCTAACAAGTCTTTCTTACATTAGGTCCGATGGCATACCAACTATAATAGTAAGTCTTTTTGCCGAACCTGCCAAAGGAGAAATAAAACTTTGTCCGGCCCTTACAGAATATGAATGGGTTACATTGGATGAAGCAAAAGATTATGATTTAATTGAAGGCATATATGAAGAATTAGAAATGTTAGACAAACTTCTAAAAGAAGGAACAATTGAAGAATGGAAAAAGAAATGATTGTATGTTTGAACTGAAAGACAGAGATGCAAACGGAAGAATCTGCAAGTGGGTTGTAAACGACCATGAAATAACCACACCTACGATAATGCCAGTAGTTAATCCAAGCAAAATGGTAGTATCAATAGAAGACTTAAAAAAATTAGGAGCAAAAATAATAATCACAAATTCATTCATAATAAGAAATTCTAGATTCAAAGAAGAATGTGTTCAGAAAGGTTTACATGAATTTTTAAAATGGAAAGGACCGATATACACTGACTCAGGAACGTTTCAGATGTTCTCACAAGGAATAAAAGACATTTCACAAGAAGAGATAATTGAATTTCAGAATCAGATTAAATCAGATATTGTTACACCGGTTGATCTGTTCACATTGCCAGATGATACAAAAAAGCAAGCGATTGAAAAAACAAAAGAAACATCCAAACGAGTCTTTGCAGCAAAGCAGCTCACTAAAAATTTAGTAGGTCCGATACAAGGAGGATTATTTTTAGATTTAAGAAAGAAAGCTTGCAAGGAGATAGCAGCAGCTGATCCTGAGCTTTTTGCAATCGGAGGCATCGTTCCGCTAATGGAGCAATATAGATACAAAGAATTGTTTGAAATTATTCTAACGTGCAAAGAGAATCTGCCAGCAGGAAAGCCGGTTCATGCATTCGGTGCAGGACACCCGATGATATTCGCACCGTTAGTTGCATTAGGAGTAGATTTATTCGATTCAGCAATGTATGCATTAGCAGCAGCAAGTGATCGTTACCTCACTGTAAATGGCACACACCAATTAGCAGATCTAACAGAATTTCCATGCAACTGCCCAGAGTGCGTAAAAACAACACCAGAAGAGGTCAGGCAGCTTCCAAAGCAAGACAGAGAAATTATTTTAGCCAAACATAATCTTTATGTCACATTTGGAGAGATACGCACGATACGGCAGGCAATAAAAGAAAATAACCTATGGGAACTTGTGCAAACGAGATTGAGAGCACATCCTAATCTACTTGAAGCATTTGAAACAGTAAAGAAGCATAAAAAATATTTAATGAAACAGGATTTGATTAGCAAGAAGAGCGCATTGTTTTATTCAGGAAAAGAAACAGAATTCAGACCAGAAGTTTTGAGAGCAAAAGAAATGATAAAAGGAATGAGCGGTCAAACGTTCTTAAAAAAACCATTTGGCAAAGTACCAACCGGACTAAAAGGAGTTTATCCATTTGGCCAATCTATAGTTCCTGGTTTTAAAGAAAAATCAGCAAAGGTAGATCCTAAAGATATTGTCCGTCAGACAATAGAATATCAATATGGATTTAAATTCAAAGAGAATTTCTCAGTAGAACTTTCAAGACAAACTGGAAGAATACGTCGTGTGTGGAGAGGAAAGCAATTATTAGGAACGATAAGAGCAAATGATGGTTTCTTTATTCCAACACTAGAAGGAGCAAAATACATGGACATGAAAAAAGTGATAGTTGATGACGAGGAAATAGCTAAGCATGTTAAAGCAGGCAAGTCTTTGTTTGTCCGTTTCATAGACCGCTGTGATGATATAATTCCTGGCGAAGAGGTTGCTATTATTTACAACAAGGAGATTATAGCAACAGGTACAGCAATTCTTAACAAAAAAGAGATATCAGAGTTCCAGAGAGGGGTCGCAATCAAGATACGTTAGTGTTTAAATCTTTATCATTTACTTATATTTCCTATGGTAGAATTCAGATGTAGCCAATCTTTGTATAATGCTCTAAACATTAAACCTAAGAAAAGGTACACAGACAGAAAAATAACAAGAACATTAATAAGAGAATTGTTAAGAGGACCAAAAAATATACTTCTTGGGCCGATTATCCCAAATGGACACAGTTATGATGAAATAGGGATAGGAATAGCAACAAAACAGCCATTTTCAGGGAAAATAACAGCAAATAAAAGATCAGCAAGAAAGCTTTTAGAAAGTGATATAACAGAAATTGACGTTAAAATAATATATGAAGAGGAATTAAGAGAAGAAAGAGTATCATGCGGAATAGAGACCATGCACGATAGCTTTTCTCTATATTTCCCGCTAACTAACCGTTATCTTGCCAGAGTTAACAAGTGGTGTTATGGAAATGGTTCAAATGATGTAATTATGAATGTTCTAGACAAGCCAATATTGAATGAATATGAGAATATTATCAATGATAGACAATACAGAAACCAGCCATGCAGCTTCAGCCATGTTATTGAAACAAAGCGAGCATTAGCACGAATGTAGGGTTTAAATCCTTTTCGAACCAAGATTTTAATTACCGAGTGATTTTTTATGGTAATGGAATATAAATTTAATCCAGAAGATTTTAGTTTATCAGAAGGATGGAGCAAGACTACTCGTAAGATAGATGCAGATGTGCTTGCAGAAAAAGTTGCTGGTTACTATCGTCAAAAAAGAGAGATGACTAAAACAGAACAACGCATCTATGAAAAAACATTGGAAATAATAAAGAAAGATCCAGAAATTCAGAAATTATGCAAAGAATATGAAGCTTGGGATTTTGATATTAATAATAAGAGAATACCTCTTCAGAATAGAAGAGACTTCTTAGAAGTATTAGGAGTTTTGTATGCAAAGATAGCGAAACCGCACAAGGACGGAAGAAAAAGCATACCAGTTACATTTAATGATAAAAATTCTTATGAATACATTATAGAAAAAATACCACCTAGAGATGTTTTAAGACGAGGTATAAGGGACAGCAGTCGTGGTGATAGATATGAAGTTAGCATACTAAACCCAGCATATGCATATTACTTTGATAACAATTTACCATCGCTATCTATGGAATCAACTGATAGTTTTTTATCAGGCCTTATAACAACGTGCGCATCTGGAACAATTAGAAAAAAATAGCAAGTGGAGAAGGAGATGTTATAGCATTTGTAACGAGAAATGAAAAAATACATAAAAGAATACAGTTTGAGTGTGCGCTTAGAAAAATTTGGGAAATGTCAATGGATGATGATGACCGTCTTGTAAATACCAAACTGAATCGTGGAGAAATTGATAGAGAAAAATTCATAAAGAAATATTCAATATTCTTCCTTAAACCAACAGAACTTTCTAATTATACATCAAAAGATGAACGCTTTCAATATGTAAGAGATGGTCTTAGTAGTCTTACAGATTTCTCAGAAAATGTTGAAAATGCAGTAATACAGCAAGCTCTACTAAAAAGAGGAAAAATTTTCAAATGGGGTAAATCAAATGGTTTGTTGAATCAGAATATATTCAATGAGCTTGACGATGAGATACAAAGAATTACGGAGGAGCATAGTGAAGTAAAAAGAACTATCAGAAATCTTGAAAGAAGCAAGAACATGGTTGAAAATTCCTCAGATAGAGATAGAATCGTTAGTGAGCTCGATGCAAATAATGCTAAATATGATTCATTGGAAAAGCAGAAAAAAGACATGGAACAAGAAAGAGCAAAATTGAAGCGTGAATTATTCCCAGACAAAGGGCCAAGAAATTTCAGTTATGCTAGAAATGTTGCTAATGAACAAAGAAGAGAGGAAGAATATGAACGGTAACAATTTCACCTTTGATGATAACAAAGCATTTGAAATGTGCGAGGAAATAAAAAAATCATGGGATTTGCACATTGGAGCATTCAAAGATTATGATGAAGAAAAATTTCCAGAAAAAACATTGCCAAAGAATATAAAACCAGGAACAAAGGAGCATGCTAATTATTTATTCTGGGTATCTGTTATAAATTATCAGACAGTTGCAGATGTGACTTTTCCAAGATTCAGAGCAGTATACGAAGAACAGCCAGAAATGTTTGATCCAGCGCACATAAGAAAAGTAGATGATAAAGAATTAAGAGAATTTGTAGAACAGTTAAAACATATGCCAGATGAAGTAACTAAAAGATGGAGACACAATGCTGAATCATTTAAAGAATTAAAAGATGATATAAGAAATATTCACAAAACAAAAGACATAGCAGCTACACAGCAAGAAGTGATAAAGCTATTTCATGGTTTTCAGTATAAGCAAAGTTCTCTTATGTTATCTTGGTTGAAAAATGCTAAATTAATAGAAACATTTGATTCAACTGATTTGAATATACCAGTTGATGTTCACGTTCAGCGGCTGAGCGTGAGAAGAGATATATGTGATTTTAAAGGAAAGACACGGCAAGAAGTAATTGCAAGATATCTAAGCAAAGAATATCAGCGATTTTTTAGAGAGAACAGAGAATTTGAACCATATGACATACAGGCATACATGTGGGTTCTAGGATCAGAAGGTTGCATAAAAAATACAACATGCAGAAAAGCATGCGTTTTCAAAGAGCCGTGCAAAAGAGATCTTTACGTTGAAAGAGAAGATCGAAAATTAAAGAGTACTGGCAAAGAATATCACGGTGCAAGCGGAATGTGTTGGGTTAGTGGATACAGACCATTCAGACCAAGAAGAAATAAATATGGATTATCTAACGATCAAGTAAAGTTACTTCAAGAATCATCATGTAGTGGATGCGGGTTATAACCCCGTTATA
>JAQUSH010000099.1 GCA_028715225.1 Candidatus Aenigmatarchaeota archaeon
CCATAGAATACCTCCACCCTCTCCCGATCTCAAGCTTAACAGTATTCCCAGCATGCCTGACAGTTAGCTGCCAGATTTCACCAGGAACTTATTAGACCGGCTACGGACGCTTTAGACCCAATAATCGTGATCACCATTTGTGGCGCAGGTATTACCGCGGCGGCTGGCACCTGTCTTACCCACCACTTATTCCTCCAGCTTTTTGGACTGAAGAAAAGCTTATGCATAGCATAAGCACTCAGAGTACCCTTCTCACGCGTTAACGAATTGGAAAGTTTTCGCGCCTGCTGCGTCCCGTAGGACCTGCCTTCATGTCTCAGAAGGCATCTCGAGGCTCCCACTCTCATGGCCCCTACGCGTTATAAGTTTGTGAGTATTTTAAACTCACAACAGCTTGATACGCCGCAGCCCCATTCTTAGGCACCGTAGTTTTCATTGTTAATGCATTCCAGCATTTAACAACTATGGAGTATTATTCTCACTTTTGCGGACAAACACACATAAAATTAAAATTATTACATTGCTGGTTATGTAAAAGGTTTAGAATGCGTGTTTATCTTTCGCAAGCTTATCCTCCACCTAAGAGTAGATTAGCTACGTGTTACTGAGCAGTTTGCCGAGGTCTTGCACCTCGCGGCTCGCATGGCTTAGTCGAACTCTGATAACAGTGATCTCCAGCAGGATCAACCGGAATTGTGCGGGATAATGTTTCAACAACAGAAACATTTGCACATCTTTACTACATCGGCCAAAAAATTACTATTGACTCCACATTTTACTGTGACAAGAATAAGTTTTTCATATCTAGCACTATTTACGGTGCCGAATCTAACTTAAACGCCGCCACAGCGTAAATATATAGAAGTTCTTAAGCTTTTTAAAGGTTATGGTTTTTCTGGCTTGTAGTAATATCTTATTGCAAACGAAGAATAAACCACAGTGGTTAAGATTATAATAAATGTCAGATCAGATAGCATTGATGCTTCTTTGAAGCCATACTGGAATGCAAGCTGAGCCATGACAGCAGCTGTGAGGCCTTTTGGTGTCATTATTTTCATAATGTTCATCTCAACATTGCTTAGAGCCATCTTGTATGTGCTAATCTTGACTATGAATCTTCTCGACCATATCAAAATTGCAGACAGTATGATTCCATATATAATATAGGTCGTATTAATGCTTGTTACGATACCCATGAATACGAAGAAGAATGATTTTATGAAAAATGAGACTTCCTTGTGGAAATTCACTATGAATGGCTCGACATCAAGCTTCCTCTTTATCTTCAACATTTTTGTGAAATTCTTGGCATTTCCCATAACCAGTCCAAAGAACAGTGCAGCTAGTGCACCTGATCCGCCAATGCTCTCGGCAAATGCATAAAGAATCAAAAGAACAGCAAGTGTCAGCATATAATCAAATTGTTTTCCTTTTAATGTGTTGAGCACAAATAGCCATGCAAATCCTGCTGTCAGGCCAAGCACCATACCCATTGAAAATGAGGCAATTATCGTGTGAACAATATTATTTGTTGCTGTAGCTGTCGCGTATTGGAGCAATGCAATAGCAAGCACTATTGAAAACGGATCTGTTAATACAGTTTCTAGATTCAGTAATACCTTCACTTCTTCCTTGATTCTTAATTTTGAGACAACAGCTGGAACTATAGCTGAGCATGTTCCACCGACTATTGCTCCTAGGAAAAGACCGAGATATATATTCAGATCAAATAAAACAAAAGTAACAGCTGCAACCAGTATCATCGATATAGCAATATCTAAAACAGATATCAGCATCGCTCTTGGAAACTCTTTAACAATTGTAAAGAAATTCATATCCAGGCCAGAATCAAACAATATTATTAGTAATGCGATAGATGCCAGTAGAGGAGATACTGCAAGAAATGTCGCAGCATTGACAATATTGAATATCGGACCGATCATAAGCCCGAATATCAGCAGCCATACTGTATCAGGTATCCGTGTTCTCTCAAATATCAGGTTTCCAATATATCCCAAGATTATTGTAAAGCTCAATACTGACAAGATAGATAGCGCTGAATTAATTTCCATAATATTTATATTCAAACCTACAATATAAAGTCAAGGTGGATATGTGTTTATACCAGGAATAATTTTAATACTTTCACTAATAGTACTTATTAAGTCAAGTGAATCTGTAATTCATTATTCTATCAGAATTTCGAACCTTACAGGCATATGCCAATTGGTGATTGGATTTGTTTTAGTGGCTTTTGCTACAGCTCTTCCTGATATTTCTATTGCCGTCCTTTCAAGTTTTTCAAACAATGGGATTCTGAGTCTTGGAAATGTTCTCGGATCACACATACTAAAAATATGTCTGATAGTTGGATTAATAGCAGTTTTTGTATCAATCAAGACAACAAAGGAAGAGAGCAAGGATCTCATTAAAACACTATCAATAACATCTACAATACCAATAATTCTAATAATATTCGGAAGCGCTAATTTTATTTTTGGAATTATATGTTTAGTGGCATTTGGCTTATTTTTCATTTCTCTATATATAGAAGGTTATAAGCCTAAAAAGCATAATTTAAGATTTAAAGGATTAAAAACAATTGAACTAATAAAAGCTCTTTTCTTTTTTGCTCTATCTATGTTGATAGTCATAATAAGTGCAAAATTTTTGATAGATTCGGCAATCGAGA
>JAQUSH010000021.1 GCA_028715225.1 Candidatus Aenigmatarchaeota archaeon
AGGATGCAGTAAAGGGAATTGCTTCAGCTTTAGAAGTTGGAAAAGTTGTAGCTGGTGGCGGTTCTCCTGAGGAAGCTGTTGCCCGTGGTTTGCGTGAATTTTCACAAGAATACCATGGTCGTGAACAGTTAGCAATTATAGCATTTGCAGATGCAATGGAAATTATACCAAGAACTCTAGCTGAAAATGCTGGACTAGATCCAATAGATATTTTAGTTGGCATACGAGCTGCCCATGAAGAAGGAAAAACAACTTACGGTGTAGATGTTTACACTGGCCAAATAGTTGACATGAAAAAACTTGGTGTAATCGAACCGCTGAAAATCAAAACACAGGCTATAAAATCAGCAGGTGAAGCAGCTGAAATGATATTAAGAATTGATGACATAATCTCAGCTGGAAGACTTTCAAAAGGTCCGCAGATGCCACCAAGTGGAATGCCAATGGGCGAATATTAATCAGTTTTATATATCGGTCTTCATAATTATCATTAGTGATATTATGAAAGGAATATCAGCTGTATTAGCAACGGTTCTGATTGTAGTTATAACAGTAGCTATAATTGGATTAGCCTATGGATGGGCAACTGGAATGTTTAAAATGGTAAGTGACACATCTGAAGAGAATGTTGGAAAAACAACAGACAACATGATGAAAAGTGTACAAATAATTGCTGCAAAATGTGAAGACACACTTGCTGATAATACAAACACAGTAACATTCACAATAAGATCTACTGGAACAAAAGACATAGAAGCAGCAGAATTGTCAGCATTCTTAGATGAAGAATTGCAAACAGTAACATTTGCTAATTTATTAGCAGGTACTTCAGACGATTTTTCATTTACAACAGATAAGGTAGGAGATTTAAATCTTAAAGTAAGCGCTCCTGCTGGTGCTGTAGATGAAGACATAACATGCCCAGTTTTAACACCTTAATTTCTTTTTTATTTTTTCTATATTTTAATAATGTTTAAATATAGGAATATCTAATAGTTTACTATGAAAGGAATATCAGCTGTACTTGCTACAGTATTGATAGTTGTAATAACTGTGGCTATTATCGGTCTAGCATACGGTTGGTCTACGGGATTGTTTAAGATTGTAAGTGATACATCTGAAGAGAGCACGCAATCTGCTGTAGGCGGAATACAAAAACAAATAGAATTGGTAGCTGCTAAATGTGTTGATACAGATTCTATAACAGGATTGGCAACTGGCGGTGGAGATGTAATAAACCCACCAAAAAGCAACAGCATAGTATTTTCAATAAAGAATATAGGTTCTGCTAAAATAATTTCAAGTGAAATAGATGTTTTTCTAAATAATAGCTTAGTAGAAAATGTAGTTTCAGACGATTTGGATGTTGGCACTACTGCACAATATCATTTCACAACTAATAAAATTGGAAATGTTGAATTTAAGGTAAATTCTCCAGCTGGTGCTGTTACAAAGGATTTAATTTGTCCTCCTATACAATAACTAGAAACGTTTAAATATAGGTTTAACAAAATCTACCTTATGTCAGAAGAGTTTGAAATTGTTGAATCTAGTGACAAAGACAATTATTCTATGATACCAGTTGCTCCTATGAAAAGACTAGAAGCTAGGATTGAAGGATTGGAGAAAGCTGGTTCTGTACCACAATTACAGAGTCTTATAACACAAATAATAGAACTGATTAAAACAAATCAAAAAATAATAAATGAAGTGATTCGTGCTAATTTAGATCTTAGAAGCGAACTTGCTAAAATGCCTCTAAAGATAGACCAGCTGATAGATGAGATGAGAGATCTTATAGAATTGATAGAAGCTGCTGGCCGACAGGAGACATCTGGAGTAGGACCAGAGGCAATGAAACCAATAGTAGAGCAGGTAAAGAATCTAGCTGACCAGAACAAAGCAATGATGGAAGCAATTGATAATTTGAACAGAAAGATAAAATCAGGAACACCTGTATCTAAGATTTTAAGCTCATATCCTAGCATAAAACTAAAGAGGGAGATGTAATGGATTTCATGAAATGGACAAAACCTATTTTAACAATAATAGAAGTATTAATTGGAATGGTTGCTTTGATGGTTTTAACAGTTTTTGCAATGAAACCAACTGATACAGCAATGCTTACAAACGCTCTATTGGCAATCTTGATATTAGTTCAATTGATAGTAGTGAATGTTTTATTAGGAACTCATGTAAAAGGAGGCAGAAAAAGATGAAAGGAATATCAGCAATAATCGCTGTTGTCTTAATACTTATGATAACAGTAGCACTTGCTGCAATGGCATATGTTTGGTTTACAGGAGTTTTCAAGACCATATCAGAAAGCGCAGGAGAATCTGCAACAAAAGCAGGACAAGATATAGCGACACAATTTTCAATAGCTGGCGCAACAAACAGTAGTGATGGAAGAAATATAGATGTATATGTTACTAATACTGGATCTTCAGACATAGAAGCTAAAAACTTTTTGCTTCTTGTTAATGGCGTAAAAAGAAATCATGTCGCAACAGAAATATTGGCACCAGGAGAAACAGCAACATTAACCAATACTACAACTGTTGATAAAACATACACTTGCGACAACAGTGTAAAAATAACATATGGTAGCTTGGAACAAGTAACCACAATACAATGTTAAATACCACTTTAGCTAACAATTATCTATGAAAGGTCAATCTGAGATAATTGTTTACATTCTCTTATTTTTAATAGGTCTTTCTTTATTCATGGCTTCTGTAGTATGGAGCAGGGGAATATTTGACAGAAATTCTGATATGGCTAAACTGAGTGAAGTTGAAAGCTTTATGACTGGCCTAGACAATAAGATCCAGAATGTTATAAAATTTGGAGGGCAGGATTCTATAGATTTCAGAATAAGAGGAACAATAGAACTGAATGAGCCAGACACAATTGAGATTAGAAGTCCTCTGACTGTCCAGATACCTGAAGAAGTAAACATAACATCAAGCTATGCTACAATAACTGAAAGATTAGAAGGAAACCTGCTTAGAGTAAAACTGACTTATCCAGTAAAAGAATATGGAGTAGATTTCTATACAGAAGGACCAACCATTGCAACGCCTCAAAAAGTGCTGATTGAGAAAGGAGACACATATGAAAGCGGCGGAATCCTGTATATCAAAGTAAAAATCACGTTTAAATAACTCTTTTATACTGGTTATTACAAATTAAATTTATGAAAGGTCAGTATCTGACAATAGAATATGTACTGTTCTTTGCCATTGGCATTGCCATGGTAGTCGGCGTCTATGTGTTATTTACAAACATAAATGAGAACACTAGAGCAGACTCAATAAACATGCAGTTAGAAAAAACAAATGAATTAATAAGAGATTCTATAGTAAATGTGTACAATGCAGGTTCTAGAACAGATAGTTTGATAATCTACAACCTTCAGATACCAGCTAGATTATCTGGTCATATTTATACAGTAAAATATGACGGAAATATTAATGTCAACAGCACGCAAAATTATAAAATAGGCTCTGTGCTAACACTATATAACATTAATATTAAGCCGTCTGCCAATATATACAGTACCCAGGGCAAGGTTCAGATTAAATACGATAATGGTTGGGTTGAATTGTTATGACAGTAAGCGCAAACAAAGTCTTTAATGAAGCTGTGAAGGCTCTGAAGAAGAAAAAGGAAGCTGAAGAAAAAGAAAAAGCACCGCAATATCCGATGATGCCATATCCTTATCCTGTTAAATTTGAAGCTCCTAAAGAAGAAAGAAAGCCAGCTGAAGGCATTTCTCTGGTTGAAGTTTCTCAGAAATATGTTCTTCCTAAAAAAGATGAAGAAGACGCAAGAAGCATAAATTTAAGCTATGCTCTTATTCCTCGCGGATCTGCTAAACCTTTTGCAGCTGCAAACATAAGATGGGTATCTGCTGAATCTGCTTTAGTTTACTTTGTTATTGAACCAAAATTAACTCCAGATGAACAAGACATTTTAAACAGAATTAAAGCTTCGCTTATAGAAAAATTGGACATTGATTTTACTACACTTAGAAAAGGAGAAGCTAAAACATATCTGCTTGACAAATTCAAAGAAATGCTATCGCTTCTTGCAAAAGACATGCCTAAAGAAAAGCAAGATCAACTGCTTTATTATATTGAACGTGACTTTATCGGACTTGAAAAAATAGAACCTCTTATACAGGATGAAGACATTGAAGATATCAGCTGCGATGGCGTAGGAATACCGATGTATATTTATCACAGAAATCCAAAGATTGGAAGCATCAGGACAAATGTCATGTTTAACAGTGCTGAGGAGCTTGATAAATTCGTAAACAAGCTTTCGCAAAGATGCGGAAAGACTGTCTCTGTTGCATCGCCTTTGATTGGTGGTTCACTTCCAGACGGATCTAGAGTGCAGGCTACATTGGGAACAGACATCGCTAGACGCGGTTCAAACTTTACAATCAGAAAGTTTACTGAAGAGCCACTTACTCCGATTCACTTGATGAAATTCAAAACAGTTGACGCAAAAGTATTGTCATATTTGTGGTTATTGATTGAACACGGAAGATCGATGCTTGTATCTGGTGGAACAGCTTCTGGTAAAACATCTCTATTGAATGCATTATCCTTATTCATTAAAACAGATCTGAAAATTGTATCAATCGAAGATACTCCTGAATTAAGATTACCGCATCCTCACTGGATACCACAGGTAGCTAGACAACCTATCGCTGATATCGGCGGAAGATCTATAGGCGAAGTTGATTTATTTGACTTACTACGTGAATCGTTAAGACAGAGGCCAGACTTTTTGATAGTCGGTGAAGTAAGAGGAAAAGAAGCATTCGTACTGTTCCAGCAGATTGCAACAGGTCATCCTTCTCTTGCAACAATCCACGCAGACACTGTCGAGAGACTGATAGACAGAATAACTACACCGCCAATCAGTCTGCCACCGAACCTGATTGAAGCATTAGATGTAATTGTTTTTATTACTAAGATAAGATATGAGAACAGCTATCTAAGAAAAATAACAAACGTATTTGAGGTAACTGGATTTGACAGAGAAAGAAACATGCCTATACTGAATGAAGTATTCAGGTGGAATCCAAAAACAGATAAATTTGATCCTGTAAATCCATCTGTTGTTCTTAAGAGAATAAGCGATCAATATGGAATCAGCCCAAATTTCTTGCAAGGAGAAATTGAGCAGAGATCAAAAATATTAAACTGGATGTATGAGAAAGAACTTTATAATTTCAAAGACGTCACCAAAGTGATAAAACTATACTACACAAGACCGGAAGAACTACTAGACTTAATCTAGAGGTAAATTTTAATGTGGAACAAATTCAAAGAACTATCATTCAAATTTTTTGGAAGGAGTTTAGAACCTTATGTAAGCTACTTTGAGAGCATCAAAGGAGACTTGCAACATGCAAACATACCGTTAAGCATAACAGAATATGTATATTCTATGTTTTTCATTTTGCTTCTTACATTTGTAGTTGAATTCCCACTGATAGTAATCATAACAACAATATTGATGAAATCTTTATGGATGGCATTTCTTTTGTCTATAACAGTAACCATACTTATCGAGCTTGGAATGTTCTTTATGTTTTACACATATCCGTCTTACACCGCAAATACTAGAAGAAAGAACATTGAAGCATCTTTATCGTTTGCAACAACATACATGTCAACTATTGCATCAAGCGGAGCACCGCCTTCAACAATGTTCAAAGTCTTGTCGCAGTTCAAAGAATACGGCGAAATATCCAGGGAAGCTGAAAAGATTAACAGAGATGTGGAAGCATTTGGAATGGATCTGACAACTGCAATAAGAAAGACAGCAGGACGCACACCATCTGCAGAACTTAAAGAATTATTGTGGGGCTTGGATACAATACTTACTACCGGAGGAAATGTGGGAGACTTTTTGCATGAAAAGTCCAAATCATTTATGTCTGAATACAGAAGAAGATTGGAACAGTATTCAGAAACATTGTCACTGTTGATAGAAGTCTATCTTACTGTCATACTTGTGGGTTCAATATTTTTCGTTATCATGTCAGCGCTGATGTCTATCTTCAGCGGCGGAGAGATGAACTTGTTTATGTCATTTATGCAGTTCATAGTAGTATTTGTTGTATTGCCGGCAGTGTCAATGGGATTCATATTCCTGATAAGAACACTGTCTCCTTCAGCGTGATGTTATGGACCTGAAAAAATTAAAGATGAATTTTGAGGCAAAGAAATTGCCTCCAATAATAGCTTCAGCAATGGTATTCATCGGAATAATTGTTTTCTGGGGAAATGCTGCGATGATTGGAAACTTCATACTTTTGGCTCTGATGATCGGAGTTATTCCATATATCTTGATATCATATTTCGAGTATCAAAAAATCAGAGTAATAGAAGATCAGATGCCAGTATTCCTTTTAGATTTAGCTGAAACACAAAAAGCTGGAATGGGTCTTCCTGATGCACTTAAGACAGTATCTAAAACTGATTACGGAAAATTAACTGATGAGATAAAGAAGATGAATGATCAATTATCTTGGGGAATACCTCTTCAGGAAGTATTAGGTAGATTTGCATACAGAATGAGAAAATCAGGAACAGTATCCAGAGTCATACGTGTAATAAATGAAGCATACTCTTCAGGTGGTGACGTAGTAAGAACAATGGAAGCAATATCCAGTGACATAACAACAATCAAGGAAGCTGAGAAGCAAAGACAGAGCATGATGTTCCAGCACGTATTGGTCATGTATGCAATATATTTCATATTTATCGGAATAATAGTCGGACTTTCAAAAACACTTATACCTATGCTTGAGATGAATACGGAAGCAGCTGCAATGGGTGGAATATTAACTTTCCAGGATCCTTGCTTAGCGTGCGTCGGCTCAAATCATATTTACTGTATATCTTGCGCAACATACGGATTCACCTGCCAGATGTTTAATTTAGGAGGCGGTGCATCATGCTATTACAACTCGTTATTCTTACTTATGGCTGTCATACAAGGTATATTTGCAGGATTAGTTGCCGGACAGATCGGTGAGAATTCAATTGTTGCTGGTTTCAAGCACAGTCTTATAATGACCTTCTCAGGATTCGGAATACTGATGATACTGTTCCAGACAGGGCTGATATAAATGAAAGGTCAAGTTAAAATAGAATTCATACTTGGAGTAGTTGTATTTGCAATAATAATATTCTATATCGGTTCTCAGATAGGAACTGCTTTTCTTACAGTAAACACAGATTCAAGATTAGATATGTTAAAATCCAAATCAATAACTATTCTAGATATAATAACTAAAAATTCAACAATCGGTCTTGCACTGACACCAAATGTTCTTGATGAAAGCAAGATACAAGACTGGAACAATAATAAAGTCAACAACATGTGTCCTGACTTAAACATCTTTAACCTAGACGGTTACAGATTGATAATTAACAAAGGTGACACTGAAGTTCTGTTCTGCGGTTATGTTGGAGTATCAAGGATCAGAACAAATGTAGTCAGATATGTCAAGATCGGAGATGAATACGGAGATGTGACACTGGAGATGTGGTAACATGAAAGGATTCTTATATCTTGTTGAGATTGTTGTTGCTGGTGTATTGATTGCTATAATATTTGGAGGATTCTTTGCTGCACAGAATGCCAAGTCAGATTGGGGAAGAGCAGATCTTATTGCATTAGGAAACAATATTTTTGACACGCTTGGAAATGATGCAACAAATGTTTTGAGCAATGAAAACACATTTGATGTCATAGACAGTCTGAAACCTGTAAATGTGCAATATACTATAAGATTTACAGGAATACCTAAGAGCGAGATAAATGTTGGAACAAATGACGACTATGTCGGACCTCTACTGACTGATGCTTATGTAAACGGCAGATACATCAAATTCAATGTAAAAAAATTCGGAACTGGAGATTCGTTAGATAATTATGATATTATTGTAACTCATGATTTTGATTACACTGATTCAAGAATAATAAATTATGTTGAAACTAAGAAGGTAGTTGGCATAGGTGGCGGAACTAGCTTGAATTCTTTCTTTGGTTTGCAGTCTGCAAGCGGAAAATCTGAATCTACATTTTATGTTTACAACGACATTACAAAGTATTTTTCAGGAATTGGATTCATAGTCGATACTCCGATTCCAGCTGATCAGTATGGAAACAAAAAAGGATATGTCAAGTTTTTAGACAACACCAAAACAATCATAATAAGCTCTAACATGGCATGCATTGGTGATTCATGCACACCATCTACTCCAGAAGGAGGATTCATGACAACACAAGGAGTAAAGATTCTTGTTAAAAAAATAGACTATGCAAATAATAAAGTCTACTTAGGTGCTGTCACTAATAATTATAAATTCAAAGCATTCATAGATATAGATAAAGTAGGAAGCACCGATACGGTAACTATACTAGGTGATTCGACATTTTCTACAATGACACAAAATGGAAATGCAATCTGGATTTCTGATTTTGACGACGGAGAAGATTACAAAACACTGGTAAAATCAGCTGTTGCTAGTTCTGTAACTGACTGGTATATGGGAGAAAAAGGAGCTGAAACAGTGGAAGTACCAAGGTTTATACCTTTATGCTGCGATATACCAGAGACAGCTAAGATGTCATTTGTAATGTGGTATGTGTATTGATATGAAAAAGTTTTGCTTTGTTTGTGGCAAGGAAGATAGTAAGCTTAAAGATGGTATGTGCAGCGAATGCTATGACAAACGTGTGAAACTCATAGAAGTTCCGAAGAGCATAAACGTATCAGTTTGCAGTAAATGTGGCTATTATCTGTTCAAGGGAGACTGGAAAGACACTGGAATAAAAAATGTCATACTTAATGATGTAAAACTCCTGCAAAAAGGAGCTGACGTTTCTATTAAAGATATTGGAAATAACAACTATGAGATATCTGCTCACAAAAAGAAAGATGAAAAGCATATTGTTAGGATAGTTCTGAAAAAGATGATATGCCCGATATGCGCCAGAAAACTTTGTGATTATTTTGAAGCTGTTCTTCAGATAAGAGGAAATTATGACGATAAGAAACTTGATTTTATTGAAGACACTTTGTTTAGGATAAACAAAAAAGACAGAAGAGCTTTCTATACCTATGAAGAGGTAGATGGTGGAATTGATATAAAATTAGGAAATAAGAAAGCTGCTGCTCAGGTTGCCGAGTTGTGCAAAAAGAAATTTGACTGTTCTATCAAGAAAGCATATCAGCTTAATACAATGAAAGACGGGCAGAATGTTTACAGAAATTATATATGTGTGAGATTTAACTAGTCAAACCAAAAAATCCATTCTGGAAATCTATTTGAAAATCACCGATATAGCTGCCGGAAGGTATAACTCCTATTACTGGTGTAAGGTATTGGAAATTTAAATTTGTTGGGTCTGCTAAGTTGAATACTGGCAGTACGTCTATGTAGACTATTTCGTATCCAAACATGTTTGCAAGCATTGGGTATAATGCTGCTTCGTATAGCATGTCTACTGGGCTTATTATTGATATTAACGGCAGTCTTAATCCACGAATTGTTGATGTCCAGAATATTTGCTGCGCTAAATCGTATGCTGACTGATAA
>JAQUSH010000100.1 GCA_028715225.1 Candidatus Aenigmatarchaeota archaeon
ACCCGGTATATCCAACAGTGGGACACGGCCTTCAAGGAAAAACAGATTAACGACCGGAGCGCCTGTATCACTATGGCCGAGGGCCGGGACGGCTACTACGTGCTAGACCTGTGGGTCGGCCGGCCGGACTTCCCGAAGCTTACGGAGGCAGTCAAGGGCCAGTACGGGAAGTGGGTACCCGACCGGGTGCGCGTAGAGGACAAGGCCTCCGGGCAGTCGCTAATCCAACAGCTACGCCGGGATACCAAGATACCTATTGTCGCGGTGCCGGCCATTGACGACAAGACCGTCCGGGCTAGCTCCGTAAGCGGTATAGCCGAGGCCGGCCGGATATTCCTACCACAGCGCGCGCCGTGGATTAGCGAATTCATCAACGAGGTATGCGGCTTTCCCTCCGCTACCCATGACGATATTACCGACGCTTTCGTCTATGCCCTGATGTTCTTCAAGCCGCGCCGCAGGGCCAAGCTCGGCCGCCGGGAGCTTACCGAGAAGGCCCCGAGCAAGTGGCGCGGGGTAGGATAGCTACTGGACAAGGGGCTTTACTGGTGGTAAAGTTATAGCAAGTGAAAGGAGGGCGATATGAGTAAACATAACCGGAACCGGCGCAATAACCAGCGCCCCTCCAACAGGCCACAAGATGGCTCCCGCCGCTCCAACCGCTTTACGGCTCCCCGGCCCACCGGGCCTACCGGCGTCTACGGTGTACGCGGCCTCAAGACCGCCGCCGGCCGGATAAACGAGGAGTGGAACACCCTACTCAAGTCATGGAACAAGGAGGTAAAAACCTACCTTGAAATGCGCGACGACGTGATAGTAGGCACCCTGCTTGACGCTATCAAGCTCCCTCTCCTCCGGGCTACCTTTGAGGTAAACGCCGCGCCGGCGAATACCCCGGGAGACCAAGCGGCGGCCGACTGGCTCTACGAGGCCATGAACCGTATGCGCCGTCAGACGTGGCAAAGCCATACTAACGACTGTCTGGACTCCCTTGACTTCGGCTTTTCCGTGAGCGAGATAACGCTGGAGAAGCGGAGCGACGGCCGTATGTGGCCCAAGAACATAGACCCGCGCGGGCAAGAGACGCTGGACAGGTGGGGCTTCGGTAAAGACGACGAAAAGGATACCGCCCTTAGCTTCATACAGCGCGACCCCGACGGCGGCGGTATCTACGAGATACCCCTCTCTAAATGCGTCCATGTTACCTTCCGGGGCCGCAAGGGCAACCCGCAGGGTAAGAGCCTCCTCCGCTCTATCTTCCGTCCGTGGAGAATGTGCAAAGACCTTGAGAACTTGGAAGCTATCGGCATTGAGCGCGATGTAGGCGGTATGCCGGTCGCTACCCTTCCCGAGGGCGACATCGGCGACGAGGACGAGACCGACCTCAAGGAGGCCCTGAAAAATCTCCGCATGGACGACGCTATGTACCTTCTACTCCCCAACGGCGTAGAGGTAGCCCCGTACTCCTCGGGCGCTAAGGTATACGACGTGGCCGCCGTCATAGAACGCAAGCAGAAGGAAATCCTCGGCCGGCTTTTCGCGCAGTTCCTCAAGCTCGGCATGGATAATGTCGGAACGCAGGCCCTCGTCAAGGGGTCGCAGGACTTCTTCATGCTGGCCCTCGGTTCCGTACAGGACGCCCTCGTAGAGGCGTGGAACCAACAGCTAGTCCCGTACCTATTCGCCTTTAATACCTTTCCCGGTATGTCCGAACTCCCCGAGATAGTCTGGAATGAGCCGGGCCGGGTAGACGTAGCCAGCCTTATTAACGCCTTCGTAGCGGCCGCCGGCGCGAAGCTCTTTACGCCGACCGACGTAGACGAAGACCATATCCGGGAGCTTCTGGACTGGCCCGAGCTACCGGAAAGCGAGCGGGGTATGCCCCGAGACGTGGAGGCGCCGGCCGGCCCGCTATTTGACCGCCGGGCCGCGCTCCAGACCTCCGAGGGTAAGGAGCTTCTTAATATCCTCGCTACCCACCGCCGCGAGCAGGGCGAGGGTTTCCGCCGGCTGGAGCGGGCGCTCGCCGGGAGGGCTTAAGCTATGGAAATACGGCTTACCAAAGCATACCTTGACGCTCTGGATAAACGCCGGTACTTCCTCCAGTCCGGCCTATTCGTTAAAGACAACCAAGCCGTCTACGGCCCTTCTGTGGCCGCCGTTGCCGGCGCCATGAATATAGGGCCGCCTCTCCGCTTGAGGAAAGGAGGGCGCCATGCCATTATACGGGAAGGTTAAGCCGGCGCCGCCCCGGGTAATCCGCTACGAGTTTGCGGCCAACCATACCGGCGCCATGCTGGCTATCCCGGTACCTTCCGATGTTGCCGGCCGTATCGCCCTACCCGGCGGAGAGCCGGTGGAGGACTTACACATAACCCTCTTTTTCTTCGGCGACGCGGCCGACGTGGCCCCGAAGGGCCGCGAAGCGATTATCTATACCGCTCTCGGCGCCTCGGCCGGCTGTGGCCCGTTTGAGGTAGTCTTGGACGGTACAGGGCTTTTCCCCAATAACCCGGAGCGCCCCTTCTTCGCCCGGGTACATTCCCCGGGGCTTGAGGAGCTACGCGCCCGGATAGCTAAGGCATTTGACGAGGCCGACATTGACTACTCCCGGGACTATGAGTACCGGCCGCACTGTACCCTTAAGTATCTCGGCGAGGAGCCGGCCCCGGG
>JAQUSH010000022.1 GCA_028715225.1 Candidatus Aenigmatarchaeota archaeon
CCATATCTCTTTGCATCCAGATTTGCTTATCTCTTCAATTATCTTATTTTTAGGATATGAAAATAATTTGCTTTTTGCCAATCTAGTTGCGCAGTAAGTGCAGTTTCCGACACATCCAGAAGATATAGGAACTATATCTATTACAGGATTCTTTCTTAAAACAGGCAGGCACAGTTTAACATCGTTTGTTTCTCCAAATAGTTCTACATGTTTTCCTTGAGATATTTTGCTTACACATTGGTCGATTTTTCTTACATGATGTGTACTAACTAGGTTTATCTCAGGAGAGATGTTATATATTTTGTCTTTTATTGTCTCCGGAGCACATCCTGCTACTATTATTTTCTTATCAGGATACTGTGTTATGATTTCTTCTAATCTGTATAGTAATTTTTGCTCAGTTACGCTTTTTACAATGCAAGAATTTATGATAACCAAATCAGAATTATCAATGTCATTTACAATTTCAAATCCAGCTTTCTGCAATATGCCTCCCATTATCTCAGATTCATGCATATTTGCGCTGCATCCGTAAGTTTCGATGAAAATATTCATAATAATTAATTATAAGTTGTCGTATATGAGTTTAACCTTAAATCTTTTTCTATCCAATTATGTATTATGAAAGAAAAATATGATATCCTACCTAGCAAAAAATACTCTGATAAGTTTAAAGATATTGCTATTAAATTGTATTATTATGCATCATCTATTGTATCAGGAGCTCTTGTAGCTAAAGCTTTCTATGATGTAATTATAGAAAGAAGCCCTGAAATGGCATTTGATGACGCAAAGGCAGCTTCTATCGTATTTTTCCCAGCATATGCTGCAAAAAACAGGCATGATAGCACAGTGAACGCCAAGAAGGAATGGAAAAATATATCTGACGAACTTCAAAAATCAGGAGTTGATATCGATCTAGAGAAAACATATGAATCTGCACTTAAAGAGACGGATCCTTGGGATATCGTTAGATCTAAACCAGTTAAAGCGCTTAGAAAGTTTAAAGATGCTATAGTTGAGAGAGATTTTGCTGTTCGTGGTGCTAAAAAGAAGCTTAGAAGATTTAATGTTGAAGTTGATATAAGCAAGAAAGCTCAAGATTTCATAGTTGATTCAAAAGATGCATATGAGACACTGAAAGCGCAGGCAGAGACTAGCAGGTATATAGAAAATAACATAGACAGATTTGCATCGATCGAGGAAAGTGATCCAACATGCAACAATATAATAAAATATCTTACAGTTGAATCTGTCAGAGAATGTATCGATAAGATATTTGGAATAGAAAATAGTCATGGTCCTGTTGATAGCATAGAGAAATTAGCTGTAAAACTCCCTTTGGATCCTGAAAAGGTTAGAAAGGCTGAAAATTGCATTAGTACATGGGAAGAAACCGGAGAAATACCAGACATTTCAGCATTTACTAATTAGATTAGCTCAGCCTTTTTTATTATTAGTTCACCGCTTTGAGTTTTGTTGTCCCATTTTATTTCAGATTCTATAATTTTAATTTTCTTAGAAAACATTGGACAGTTTAACACAAGACTTTCTGCTTCACCGCCTTCAAATCCAGTGCACACGTAACAAGTATCGTGCAGATTAGTCAGCTCAACAACAGCTTTCTTATCAATTTTTCTTCCAAGCCAGCTTTTGTCTAAGCCACTTGCAGCAACTGCAATCACAATTATATCAAAACCTGCGTCTATCATGTCTTTCCACAATTGTCCTGTTTTTGCACCCCATATAGGTGTTATTGATTTTAATTGAAGTTCGTTGCATATTTTTTCGATTCTATCTTTTTGATATTTTGAATATATTGCACCAGAAACAACACCTTCTATTTCGTATTTCTTTTTAGCTTCTTTTAATGCATCTTTTAGATCATTAAGTTCTTCTTCCTTAACACCTTTTGTTTCTTTGAATATGATAGGAATATTCATAGATTCTGCCTGAAGCTTTACAATATCAATTCCTGGCACGTGAAACATGTATGATTCTGGGTTTTCAGATTTTATTGATACAAATACACTTATCTCATGCTCTCTTTTTGCAAGAAACATTGAATATAATGAATCTTTTCCGCCTGATACTAGTGCTGCCAATTTCATAGAAAGGTATTATTAGTGAAGATTAATAAAATTCGTCTTTTGTTGAACTGTGTGATTTATATACTTTTACTAACACATAGTAGTTATGAGTTATGAAGATAGAGACAGAAAACTGGATACGAGTTATAATCCAGATAAAAAGAGAAAACCAACAGATGCAGAACTTAGATTTGCTGGATACAAAGATGATAAATTAGGCGATGATTTTTAATTTTTTCTTTAAGTTGAGTTTGTAAATAGCCTTTAAATACCTCCATTAGCCATATTTATATACTATTTAAAGGAGGTTTTGTGATGGGTTTTAGAATAAAAATCGAAAATGTGGTTGCTTCGTCTTCTTTCAATGTGCCAATTAAGTTAGAAAAAATTGTTTCATCTATGGAAGGCATTGAATATGAACCAGAGCAGTTTCCTGGTTTAGTTATGAGATTAGCTGAACCAAAGGTAGCAGCATTGATTTTCTCTTCAGGAAAAACAGTTTGCACAGGAGCAAAATCACCACAAGATTCAAAATTAGCAATATCAAAGATCGTTGCAAGATTAAGGAAGATAGGAATAAAGATTCCTTCAAATTATAAAGTGAAATTGGAAAATATAGTTGCTTCAGCTAAGTTAGATCAGCAATTAAACTTAGACATGATAGCATTTTCATTAAGTAATACTGAATACGAACCAGAGCAGTTCCCTGGATTGGTCTACAGAATGGATGATCCGAAAGTTACTTTTCTTTTGTTCGGAAGCGGAAAGATAATCTGCACAGGCGGAAGAAGCATAAATGATGTAAGACGTGCAGTAGAAAAGATAGACAAGCGTTTAAGGGACCTGGCTAAGAAGAAATAAGGGTATAAATATTTTTGTGTTCAAGTATAATCAGGTGTTTAAATGGAAGTTGAGCAGTTCGAAGAGTTTTTCAGGCAGTTTTATGAAAGCGAATTAATGTCAGCAGCTGCTCAAGGAAAAAAAGCATTTACTGTTGACTTTGCTTTGCTTGATAAATTTGATCCGATTCTGGCTGATAAGCTTCTTAATGACCCTGAAGAAATCTTAGATCAGGCAAGACAGGCTATATTCAACATTGATTTGCCTGAAGGTTCAGTTAAGATAGAGCCAAGGTTCAGAAACATACCAGATCAGCAAAATATCAGAATAAGAAACCTAAGATCAGAGCACATTGGCAGATTCATATCTATAGATGGTGTTGTTCGATTAGCTTCAGAAGTTCTGCCTCAGATTCTTTTTGGTGTATATGAATGTCAAGACTGCGGATACAAGATGGAAGTAAAACCTGTTGACAGAATGATGAATCCTCCGATGGTTTGCGAAAAATGCGGTAGACGAGGAAGATTTGAATTGGTTGATAAAAAACTTTATGATTTTAGAATGATTAAATTAGAAGAACCTTTTGAGATTTCCAGCGGGGAAAAGTCAACACAGCTTCGTATATTTTTGAAAGATGATTTGACTTCACCAGAGATACAGAAAAAACACGATCCTGGTAACAGATTAAGAATAAACGGAATACTTCATGAAC
Organism: Candidatus Aenigmatarchaeota archaeon; assembly: GCA_028715225.1. GTDB lineage: Archaea > Aenigmatarchaeota > Aenigmatarchaeia > Aenigmatarchaeales > Aenigmatarchaeaceae > JAHIDZ01. Next base: position 3,643 of record JAQUSH010000022.1, read on the forward strand.
AGAAAAAAATATCAAAAGGAAGACTTAGAAGTGATATGGATGTATATCTTGATGCTAATCATATTGAAACTTCTGAAATAGAATGGGATGAAGTTAATATCGAAGAGGAAGATGTTAAGAAGATAAAGGAAATTGCAGCTGATCCAGAGGTTTACAATAAAATAATAAATTCTATTGCGCCTTCTATATTTGGTCTAGACAGAATAAAGGAGGCAGTTGCTCTTCAAATGTTTGGAGGAGTTTCTCACGTCATGGGTGATGGTGTAAGAATCAGAGGAGATATTCATGTTTTATTGCTAGGTGATCCGTCAACTGCTAAATCACAGATATTAAAGTTGATATCAAGAGTTATGCCACGAGGCAAATATGTTTCTGGTAAAGGAACAAGTGCAGCAGGTTTAACAGCTACTGTTGTGAAAGATGAAGAGATAACAGGCGGTTGGGTTCTGGAAGCAGGAGCAATGATACTTGCTAACAAATCGTTGATTTCTATCGATGAGTTTGATAAGATTGCTAAAGAAGATATGGTAGCACTGCACGAAGCAATGTCTGTGCAGACAATATCAATCGCAAAAGCATCTATAATCGCTACACTGCCAGCACAGGTTGCTGTGTTAGCTGGAGCAAATCCTAAATTATCCAGATTCGATCAATTCAAGGGAATTGCGCAGCAGATTGATATTCCTGAAACTATTCTTTCTAGATTTGATCTTAAATTTGTATTGAAAGACATACCAGACAAGGTAAGAGACAGAAAACTTGCTGAGCACATTGTCGTAACCAGATTAAATCCTGAAAAAACCGAGCCTATGCTAAATCCAGATTTCATAAGAAAATATGTGGCATATGCTAAAAAATACTGCCAGCCGCAGATGACTACAGAAGCTGCAAACAGAATGGCTGATTTTTACGTTAACATGAGAGCAAAGGCTACAGGAGATTCTATTCCTATCACATTAAGACAAAATGAAGCTCTTATGAGATTAGCTGAAGCTTCAGCTAAGATAAGATTGTCACCAAAAGTCGAACTGCAAGATGCAGAAAGAGCAATCAATATAATGGAATTCTCAATTATGGATCTAGGTTATGATGCTGAAACAGGAAGAATCGATATTGATAGAATTGAAGAAAAAACATCTTCAAGTCAGAGAACAAAGATACATGCTGTGCTTGATGTTATTGAGATGCTTGAAAAGAAACTAGGCAAGCCTGTTGCGGTTGAGGAAGTAATCGCAGCATCAGAAGATAGGGGAATGAATACCAAAGATGTTGAAGATTTATTGAACAGACTGGAAAAAGAAGGATTCACATTTACACCAAAACCACACTTCATACAGAGAGTATAATTATGGAAACAAGAAGAATGACTTCTAAAAAAGCAGCGATAAATGAGATAACTAAAGGCAAATTTATAAAAAAAACAGGATTTGAAAGCAGCTATATTCTTACTGGTTTGGGCAGAAAGCTTTCAAGAGTGAGAGTTCTTGGATTGGTTGTTGACAAATATGTAAAGGAAGGATCTAATTATGCAGCAATAACTTTAGACGACGGAACCGATACGATAAGATGCAAAGTATTCATAATTACTAAAATATTTGATAATGTTACTAAAGGTGATTTAATAGATGTATTTGGGAAGTTGAAAGAATACAACAATGAAGTTTATATAATGCCAGAGATCATTTCAAAAGCTGATTCTAACATGGAGACATTAAGACTTCTAGAGCTTGAAGAGGCTTACAAAAAACACAAAGAGAGCATAGAAAAGATAAAGCAAGCTCCTACGAGAAATGCCAATGAGCTAAAAATATTGTTCAAAGATATAATAGATCCTGCTGACATAGAAGCTATACTTGAGTCTGGCTGTCTGGATCAGGTTATTCCTGAAAAAAAGATCGATACAAAAGATGTCATCCTTAGTATAATCAAGGAGAATGAAGGAATAGATTATCTTTCTATAATCGAGAAGTCGGGATTAGATGAGAACACTGTTGATCAGACTGTTCAGGAACTTTTAGAGAACAAAACTTGTTTTGAACCATCCCCTGGCGTGATAAAAGTTCTTTGATGGTTTTAAATCTTTTTAGTTTTAAGACTAATTATGGAAAATATGTCTGAAATTGTTAAAAGGGAATTCGGAGATATGTTATTAATTCCGGGAAAAGCATTTGATGATAAGATTCGTTGTAGTGCATTACGATATGAAGAAATGTCTTATCTTTCAGAATTGTGTGATAAACCTAAGATAGTATATTATCCTGGTTGCGGAGCAGATTTCACACCGATATATTTTCTGGACGCAAAAACTTATGTTTATCAGGATATAGGCTATTGGCCGTTCCCAGATAAGTTAATGAATGTACAATATTCTAAATTATTATGCAGTTTATTAAATAAGGAACTTGTCAGAGATTTAAAGATAAAAAATTCAGGAAATAAATTTACGTTTGAAACAAAGAATATCGGCGGTTCTAGTTTCTCTAAAAAACGGTTATTAGAATTATTTTATGGGTCTGAAAACGGTGATATGAATAAATACACCCCAAAGAAAGCCAGAAAAGCAGATATCACCTATCTTGATTATTTGAATCTGTCAATAGGTGTTGTGCCTAACCTTAAAATTGGTTCTATCATAAGATCCTCTGTTGGACTTGGTGGTTCCTGGTATTTTGACCTTCCGAAAGATGTGGACATGGAACAGTTTGGTCTTGAAACTATTCTAATAGATGATAACCATAATAGAGCTATTTTCAGAAAGATAAAACAAGTTTCTCATGAAGAGACGAAAAGATTAAAACATAATGCATGCTATTATTAACTTTTATAAACCTTGATTCTATATTATTCTTATGAATTACGAAGAGCTACTTACCAAAGCATTTGACAAATTGCCTAAACTGAAAGATTCTGGAGAACGATTTGAGATTCCTAAAGCAGATGTCATGACAGAAGGAAACCAGACCATAATCAAAAACTTCGGTCAGATAGCAACAACATTAAGAAGAGAGCCAGAGCATCTGCTTAAATTCTTAACAAAAGAATTAGCTGCTCCCGGAGCTGTCAAACAACAGAGAGCAGTATTCATGACAAAACTAACACAGTCAGCGATACAGCAAAAAATTGAGACTTATGTCAGAGATTATGTAATCTGCAAAGAATGCAAGAGACCAGATACTAAATTAGTCAAGGAAAACAGAATAACTATTTTAGTTTGCGAAGCATGCGGAGCAAAATATGGTGTAAAGGGATGAAAGGCCAATTTTTCATCATATCAACAGTGATAATGATTTCTGCACTTATTCTGATAATGGGTTATCTTTATGATTATGGAAAGGTTGATCTGACTAAGATCGAAACTGGTCAGGAAATTAATCTTATAGAAGATATACAAAATAGCTTGAAAACTACAGTTAAGGCTGCATGCGATTCAAGCAATGATGATACAACTATACTGGAAAATAATATTCTTCTAGAAGAAAAGTTTCTTAAGGATAAGATGCTGGAAAGCGGCATTGTATTAGAAATAACACACAATACGCCAAGCTGCGCAAGCACGCAATTTACATTCAAGATCAAGTCAAATGATTTCTACATAGAGAATACATTTACCTATCAGAGATAGGTTTATATACTACTTTTAAGTAAATATATTTATGGTTAAATCAGATGGTACAGGCGTTTCTGCGATAGATGAAGAAGTGCAAAGAGATGAAGAAGAAATTGCTAAACAAGGAAAATATCATACACAGACATGCGGAGAATGTACAGAAGAATATAGTCTTAATTTAGAAAAATGTCCTTATTGCGGTAGAAAATCTTCTCTTAGTTTAGATGAAAGACAAATTATAAGTAAAATTTACGACCTTCCTTTATCAGAAGGCCTAAATCTTTTAGTAGGAGAGAATTTTCAAGGAAGATTAAGTTTTGAGGATTTTCAAAAAATAACTATTAAATATGCATCTAAGGCTACTTTAAAATAACATCCAAATAAGGCAACTGATTCTTTATGCACCTTTTAGAACAATGTAATTGCTGAGCAAGTGCTCCCTGTGTTTCATTGTCTTCAGCTCTTTCTGTTTTGGTTTTGCCAAGTATTATCATCCGGTCTGGTGGTTTGTATGCTGTGTATGAATGGTCTTTTCTGATTAGAGTTATAGAAGCCAGAGTGTTTTTCATGTACAAAAGCATCCTGTAGTTTTTTCCAATAAAAACCTTTTCTCTAAAGATGTCTGCTTTGCTTAAAATGTCATACGCCAAAGCAATATCCTCAGGTTTTTTGTATTCGTTTGTGATGTTCTGTTCAACCCACCAGAATATCTCTTCTAAATCCTTGTCGCATGAGTCAATTGCTTTCAGTGCTTCTTTCATCTCGTTTGATTTGAATATTACTTTGATTGCTTCAAATACATTTATTCCTCTTTCCCTGAATCCTATTATTTCAGATTTAGTTACTTTTTTCCTTTTTGTTATAAGAATCTGAAGATCATTTATTGCAGCTCTGAGATCTCCGCCAGAGCTTTCAGCAATTGACTTGATTGCGTCTTCAGAAACCTCAACACCTTCTTTAGCCGAAACATCTTTTAACTTTTTAGCAATTGATAATGTTCCAATCCTTCTGAATGGTATCAAATCGCAGTAAGTTCTTAATGTTCTAAGGCCTTTGTCATATGCATCATTGGCAGTAAGTATTACTGGAAATTTGCTGGTTTTAATGAGACTTATTATCTCTGCAACAGTTCCTCTGTCGGTATAATTATCAATTTCATCTACTAAAATTATTCTTTTTCCTCCAAACAGAGACATCATCATTGAAGATGATTTTATTTTTTTAATTTCTTCTAACTCAGAAGCATGAACTTCGGTTATGTTTATTTTATTGTTAGTTGATATTACCTGAGATATGATTGTTTTTCCTATACCAGGCGCACCATAAAGAAGAATTGCTTTCCCTGTTTTGAAAGTTTTGATATAATTCATTATGCCTTCTAGAGCAGCTGCGTTGCCGATAATCTCTCCTATTTTTTTTGGCTTATGCCTGCTTACTAACATCAAATCACTTCTTTAGAATTGAAAACTGCGCTAAAAGAGCTTCCAGCTGGATCTGCTCATTTCCGCCCTGATTTATTCTGAATTCAAATTCTCCAACTTTTTCAATCAATTTCACCTTTTCATGTTCAGTCAAATCAAGATCATAAATCTGTTCTGTTATTTGTTTTACTATATCCTGTCCAGAGATTCCGTCTTTCAATATCATGTCATTTAGCTTCTTTCTAGCATCAATAAATCTGCCACCTAAGGAAAGCTCTAAGATATTGCGTATTTCTTTAGGTTCAGCAATAGCAGCAACATCATATATTGATTTAACTGTTACTTTATCACAATTTATAGAAGCTGTCTGAAGTATGTTTATTGCTTTTCTTATGTCGCCTTCTGCAAGCTTACATATTGCTTCAACTGCCCCCTTTTCTACGTTTACGTGCTCTTTCTCAATTATGAAATCAAGTCTTTTCTTTATGCTTTCGTCTGAAACTGTTTTGAATCTGAATACGCAGCATCTTGACTGAAGCGGTTCTATTATCTTTGAAGAATAGTTGCATGATAAGAAGAAACGGCAAGAATTGCTATAGCTTTCCATTGTTCGTCTCAATGCATTTTGAGCATCTCCTGTTAGCGCGTCTGCTTCATCTAAAAATATGATTTTATACGGTACATCTCCTACTGATTTTGTTCTGGCGAAATCCTTTACTTTAGATCTGATTATGTTAATACCTCGTTCATCAGAAGAATTAAGCTCTAAAAAGTTCTGCCTCCAGTCTTTTCCAAATAGGTTCTTAGCAATTATAAGCGATATTGTTGATTTTCCGCATCCAGCTGGTCCGG
>JAQUSH010000101.1 GCA_028715225.1 Candidatus Aenigmatarchaeota archaeon
GAACAAGGGGTCTGTTCCTTTACAAAATATATCGGTGTGGGCTTATGACCAGTGTTTATTCACAGGAGAAAACACAAAGAATATCTCTGAAGTAAAATCAAATCTGACAAACATGTGGAACTGGAAATGGCAGGCAGAAGATACAGATGTTGAAACTCCTTGCGAAATAAAATTCAGAACAACTTATGACACTACATCAGAGACGTCATCTACGGTAAATGTTCTAACAGAAACAGAATATTACACAAGAGAGGAGCAGGGAACGCTGGTAGATGTGCCGGTTCATACAGCAATCACAGACAGTTCATTGCTGATGGAATTAGAATTCTCTGAAGTCCAGCCATTCATGACAAATGAAGAGATATACGTCTATATTAATTATCAGGATATAGGTCCTGGATACCTAAAAGAGCTTAACAAAGGAGATGTTGTATTGACTATTCCAAATAATCTGAAAGGAAACTGCACAGGATATGCTAAAGTCAGTGAATCACAATATATTTTAAATACAACTTTGAAATTTAATGACAAAAAAGCACCTTCAACTACATGCAAATTCAAAACAAACGCTTCACAGATCATAGATGCAGGTGTTTTAAGGATAACAGCAAGTTATAAATACCAGTTCGATAATTCATTATTATTGAACGTTAATCCAAAGTGATGACATGAACAAAATAATAACAGTTTTGGTCGCATTATTGATAGTTACTTCTATATCAGGATGCATCAGTCTTGGAAAGAAGACTACAAGTGGTGCAACTGGTCTAGGATTAGAGATAGTTAACTTTACTTCTTCTGCAGATACGGTCAGAAGCAATAGAACACTTACAGTAACAATGCAATTGCAGAACCAGGGTGATTACAAGGTGAGCAAAGACAGCGGTTTAGCATTATTGATAATGCCAAGCGACTGGACCGTCGCACCTGGAAAGGCACAAGCATACACAAAGGACATCGGATTCGAGGATTCAGTAAGAGGAACACCTATGGGTACACACGTATTCAGATGGACATTAACAGCTCCATCATTGCCAGAAGGAATATCAAGACCTGACAGCATAGAGACAAGAGTATTTTATGATTATGAGACAAGAGCAAGCGGAAAGATTTATGTTTATCCAGAAGCTGAGTTATTATCAGCAAGAGAGAAAGGAGAGAAAATAAATACTTTGACATATGAGTCAACAAAGGGTCCAATCGGAATTGCAATAAATGTATTGCCAGATCCAGTCAGTGTATATTCACCAGGAGAGACATTCACATTGACAATAACTCTGACAAACCAGGAGAAAGGAACAATCTATTCACAGCTGATAAATACAAGTGATTATACTTTGCAGGAACTTAACAGAAACAAGGTGCAGCTAAGCGTAAGTTTGCCTGATTTCAACATAACAAACACATGCGCTGGAACAGTAGAGTTCTACGGAGACACAGACACAGCAACTGCAATATGCGACATAAAGGTACCTAACGTTCCATCAACAAAACAGCCATATCCAATATCAGTTACAGCAAAATACGGATACCAGATTGCTAAGAGTTTGGACGTAACTGTTAACGGCGTTTAAATAAAACTTTTTAAATTCTTTTGCGGAATGTTTGATTTAATCTTATTTTCTAGAAGTATATTTCCATATACACCGTCATAACCTGGCTGGACGATCAAAGAACCTTTTCTATTTTTCATAACAATGTCAGCTATTTTTTCTCCAGCGATTAATTTTATCTTGTGTTCATCTGCTTCCAATAATACATTTAGTTCAGAGCCAAATTCGTTTGTTAGTTTGTCTAGATCAGTCAGGACTTTCTTTGTGAATGGTTCTGTGTTGTATACTGATGCAATCAGCTCTGCTAACGGCAATAACTTTTTGAAAGGTATTGCGCCTTCTGGTTTGAAACCAGCTGGTCGATCCGCGAGTTCTTCAATCCGGTATTCTACGCCGATAGTCATCTCTTTATGACAGACGGGGCAGATTTTGTTTAATTTTCTGGAATCTTTAGGTCCCATGAAAACATCACAAGCGCGGTGCCCGTCCCAGTGATATTTTCCATAGGCTGGGTCGACTTCGATTGTGTACAAGAATCTTTTATCGCGTTTGATTATCGCATCTATTATCTCCTTGTAATTCATTTTGCAGTCAAAGACGTTTGCCTCACGACCTAATTTCCATGAATAATAAGAATGCGAGTCACTGTTTGATATGAGAGAGAATTTATCCAGAGAAGAGATGCTCCATAGCATTGCCGGATCTGCAGACATACCAGTTTCTAGAGCGTGTATGTTTTTCGTCTGATCCTGAAAACATTCTTCTATTGAATTGAAACCGCCCTTTGAACCAAGTATACCAAACCATGGCGTCATGATGTGTGCCGGTATCAACATAATATCTTTAGATATTTTCATCATAGCTTCTGTGAACTCGATTGCGTTGAAACCGAATATCGGTCTGCCGTCGTAATCAACCCGGCCTTTTGTTTTTAACCATTCTGTTATCTGTTCGGCGATATCAAAGTTCGGAGCAAGAATAACAAAATGAACACGTCGTCCGTGTCCGCCCTGCGTGTACATAAGAGAAATCTCACCGGTCAGCATGTATTTTACATCAGTTTTGTATTTGTATATTCCAGGCTC
>JAQUSH010000102.1 GCA_028715225.1 Candidatus Aenigmatarchaeota archaeon
TATCCTGTTCATCGCGGGAATCGTGGGCAACATATTCAACATGTTTTTTATTGGTTTCCGTCTGTTTTGTAGATTCCACGGACATCTTAGGGGAAGGCTCTCTGTCGCCGTCTTTTCTTTCGATATCAGTATAAGGAAGGCTATCCCCCCTCCCGGTCATGGCATTGATCGCCTTCGACACCTCCTTGAAGGTTATCTTACGGGTGCGGTCTGTATAACCTGCCAGCAGGGCGAGGTCGGCAAGGGCGATTATTGTCCTCGGCAGCCCTTTAGAATATTTGTGGATGATCTCCAACGCGTCATCCGTAAAGATCTCCCGTGCTACGTCCAGGCCGGCCTTGTTTAGACGGTACCGTATAAGTTCCCTGGTTTCTTGGAACCTTAAGGGCGTAAAGTAATATCTGACAGGAAGTCTCTGCCAGAATTCGGGTATATTTTTTATGGTTTCCCAGAGTGCCTTTTGTCCTGAAAGGATAAAGGTATGGAGATACTCGTTGTTGTGGGTGAGGTTGATAAGCATCCTCAATTCCTGAAGCACATCTTCCGCCCCGCACAGCATCTGCCCTTCATCAATGACGATAATGCTTTTGCCGCCCTGTTCCTTGACTTCCGTCAGGGCATCCTTCAGGACCAAAAGGTTTTTTAGTTTGTCCCCATCCTGCTGCAGGTTGGAGACGATATGCATCCGGTTGTCCAGAAAATCGATTGTGAGATTGCTCGGCGTCTTTTCATTTGATTGAGATTCCTTTATGCATCCGGTTATATATGCAATGATCTGGGAAGGGGTTAGGGTTGGATGGTCGATATAGGCGAATTTAAAGGCTTCACCGTATTGCGCCCTCATGTCGTCGATGAGACGGAAGATCGTTGTTGTCTTACCGAGCCCGGCCTCCTCGGATACAATGAGAACGCCACCCTTGTTTGTGTTAATAGCGTATTTCAGTCTTTCAAGGCATTCAAAGTACTGGCCTGTCACGCACATCATCCTTCCGTCCGGTGCAAGAATGAAGGGGTGTTGTTCCAGTCCCCAGTATTTTATGTATTCTTCCATCATGGTTTGCAGTACTTATCAGGAGTATACCCGATTTTTAACGCGTCTGCACGATTTCTGAAGATTATTTTATCTTTTGCCGGGATCTTGTTCACATATTTACAGGATGGCCTGTGGAGGGTATAGGTGCGTTTGTTTCCGACGTAATAAGATTCCGTATCCTTTTTTGTTTCCTGCCACAGGCCTCTGTTCCCCTCTATGGCCTTTTTTTCTAGGCCTGTAAGCGTCCCTTGGTATTTTGTGTTTGGTGGTTTCACAGACGCCCTTGCGTAGCCAAGCTTTACAAGTTCTGCGTTGACGAAAAGATTTTTGACAAAGACATAGGCGAGCAATCGTCCCTGCGGATCTTTTTTGTCATGGTCGAATTCAAGACGGACCTTTTTCATGAAAACGAGTTTTTTGTTGTACCTTGCCGCTTCTCTTGCATAGAACTCCATACCACCTTCTTTTATATTCAGTTTCGGCGCCTTGATCCCAAGGTATTTTACGATTTCGCCTGTATCGAGCTGTACGGTTTCGCCGTCGATGAGCTTCCTGACCACATAGGCCTTGCTGTCAGCGATGTCCGGGAGTAAAAAGGAAAGCACCAGTGCAATTAAAAGAAAGATATTTTTCATATTAAAAAGATTTTACAATATTTTTTAGATATGTTAAAGATGTATTATAAAGTTAATTCTCTATGATGAGTTGGGGGCATATATGAGAAAAAGGGTTTTCATGATGGTTGCAATTGGTGTAGTGCTCGTTTACCCTTTGTATTCTGTTGGAGATGATAATGCTTTAACGGCAGGTTATGGGTTCGGGATGTTTAACTTGAGCCCTAAATACGGCAAGTTGCGTGGTGATAATGGGAATTACTATTTTTATCAGCTTGCATATGCCAGGGAAAAAACACTGGTCAAAGATTTTTATCTTCTCGTGGAACCTTTTGTTGCATACGTCAACGATCCCCAGAGCGGACTTGATGCCGGCATGATGTTGTCCCTTAAGTACTACTTCAGCAAAGACAACAAAAACGGTTTTTTTGCCACCCTGGGGACAGGGGCGGCATATACCACCATCAAGTTTGAAGAACAGGGGTCGCACCTTTTGTTTATCTTGCAAGGCGGCATTGGTTACCGTTGGAATAATTATTTTATAGAGAACAGACTCCGCCATTACTCAAATGGCGGTATAGAATATCCAAACAGGTCGATCAACGCAAATATCGTGAATATAGGGATGCATTTTTAAGACCGGATTATAAAAAAATGGAGCGGGGTTGCCGCTCCATTTTTTTATGTACCCGATTGTTTTCTATCTCTTGTTCGCTTTACTTCTTTACCGGTTCGAATGCAAAGAAGACCCTCTCAAACATGACAGTCCCCAGTTTGCCCTTGTCGATAGGCATTGCGGGGACCGGAAATACGGCGAGCTGGACCTCACCTCCCCGTTTCAGCACCCCTGCCGCGCAGTTTACGATTCTGCTCAATACCCTTCTTGCGGGGGCAACACCAAGGTCGACCACCGCGTGAATAAGCGGAGACTCAAAGCCAAGGGGAACGCCCCTTACCTCTTCTGAAAAGACGATGACC
>JAQUSH010000103.1 GCA_028715225.1 Candidatus Aenigmatarchaeota archaeon
AGTCGCGATACAACAACATCTTCGCCGGGTAGAATTCCATCCTGATCAAAATTATCTTCATCTGTCACACCTAATGCTGATGCACCATCTGTTGCATATGCTATTATATTCGCTTTAATTTGATCTTGGGCATCTGAAGGATAAGCGTAAGTATCAATAACTGTAATATCTATTGCGACATAAACAGGAATTGAAACTGGTCTAACAAACGATATTACATTATTTTGTCGAAGACTATCAGTAAATGTAACATGGGTATTCCCATAAGTTGCAACAGCAACGCCTAATCGTGTAAAAATTATTTCTGCAATTTTATCATCATCACCACCAACTATTACAGCCGCTAACGTTTTTGCTGGAATGCCATTACTATCTGTTGTAAGAGTATTATTTACATAAATTCTACATAATGTAACATCTTCAAGATTCATTAAAGCTCCACGAATAGCTTCTGGAATACTTTGAGCAGGAGTTGTCGTTGACTGTCTCCTGCGTCTTCTTAAATCATCATCAGATTCATCAGCTTCTCCTGCAATAGAAACATCATTATTAACAACAGCATTCAAACCCGAAACAATTGTTACTATAGTATTGATTTCGCCAGCCGCATAAATAAAGGAACCATTTTCAACAGAATAAGCTGTTGCATCCGCAGTTCCTGTTAAACTATCGAGGTATACATCGGCTGTTAATTCCCATGTTACTTCACCATCAGCATCACTGAATTGTGTTCCCGAAGGAATTCTCAAACCATTCGAACCAGATAAAGTTAAAATAACAGAAGATTTTGTTCCACTTTTTCTTACAATACCATTTAATTGAACCAATCCCGATAATGATGGGCCAGCAGCTATTGTTGGATTAAATTGACCATATACTATTTGCGCCAATTCCCATAAAGTTGTATATTGATCTATGAGAATATTAATTATTTGAATAAACGGATCATCTTCATCAAAATCAACTTGTAAATATTCACCACTTTCTGGATCAACTACTTGTTCAAGAAGACTTTCTAATGAACTTTTAATATCAGCGAGTCTTTTTAAATTAAATCCTGTTACACTATCAACACCAAAATCTGACATTTTATGCCTCCACGTAAATTCCATCAACAGTTAAATAATCTGTCAAATCAGAACTATTTTTCGTTGTCATAATTGTTGTTCTTAAAGAATAAGAACGCGTGGATACAGAATAAGTAAGACTGAAATCCATTATTCTTATAACACCCGGAACTTCTAATATCTTTTTTCGAATTATATTTGATAAAACATTTCGTCCATTTTTAGCTCCAAGAATTCCTGTATGCCAAGGCACTCCTTTATTGACATTTAAAAAATATTCTCCAAAATAATGATAAAGAGCAATTTTTACTCGTTGACGAACTTCCTCAGCACCATATGTTGTTGTAAATCTTCCGCCCGATATTTTTAAATCGTGACTTATCGGATCGAGTTTTAATGTCCAACTCATTTCACCCCTCCGGTATTATCATCTCCTGCTGTAACTCCATCATGTATATGAGTTGCATTTATAATTTTTGTCGTATGAAGAATACCATTAGCTGTTGTTACTGGCAACAAGCTTGTCGAACCACTTAATATTCCATCTATTTTAACATTGCCTTTCAAAATAATATCTCCTGAATCCAATGTAATATTTTCTTCGGCCATTACAAATGAAGACTTTCCAGTTTCACCAGAAATTTGTTCATTAGAAACTTCAAATAATGAATATTTATATGGTTGCCATGTTTCTTTATCAGATTCGGGATCTACACCCGTATTATCTTTTAAGGCTTTAAATTTTTTACCACTATCAATCGAAACAATCATTCCTTCTTCATAAGGAGTAACAGCATTCCATTCTACAGCTACTATACTACTAACCGAAAATATCTGAATTTTATCATCATAAACTGTAACTCTATGGGAACGATTTGTATCACGAGTTTCCACGCAATCAATTTGAAAATTTTGAATTGGATTTGTCTTAGGAATTAACCCAACAATAGCCATTGCGTCAGATAAAGAATGTGCTCTTGGATAATTAATTTCAACAGGATTCTGAACTCGTCCATATTCTTGCCAATTATCTATACTTCTTTGAGCAAATATAACAAGACATTGGTCACCCTGTGCAACAGGAAAAGTAACAGAAAAGCCTGTTGTGGTAGAATAAGGAAAAACTAGGGGCACTTCTATCAAATCTGGGAGTTGAGTATAGACCGTTGTTCCATCACGCCTATTTTCGATTGAACGTATATTAGGAACAATAACAGCTGTTTGATTTTCTGAATTAAAAGATTGGATAGTTCCGGGAATAGAAGTATTTACCCCAAGAAGAACTCTTTGAATAACTTCTTGAAGTATTCCCGGATCATTTGGTTTAAGAAACGAATTATCCATTATATTCCTAATTTTTTACTTTCGATTTTCATTGAATAATCAACACCATGTGTATCACCATTAAAATCAATTACATGAACAGTATAATCGCCATTGTAAATGGGTACAAATTCACTTTTAAGTGTAACAACATCACCCGGAACAATTTTATGTTCCATAAACGCCGTTATTTCCATTCCTAATTGTAATTGGGCCGCTTCCAACATTCCCGG
>JAQUSH010000104.1 GCA_028715225.1 Candidatus Aenigmatarchaeota archaeon
ATTATAGAACTTCGTAGTAAGATAAAGAATGATACAAATAAATGCGTGGAATCTGCAAAAAACGAATATCTTAGAAGGCTACAATAATACTTCCAATTATTCTTTCTGCGTTGTATGAGAGGGTTTAAATCCTTTTCGGTATATATTTATTTTATGACAATGGCTTTATGGAGTGGCGCGGGATCTCACTATATTGTTGATGTTAAAACAAATCAACCGTTGGAAACTAAACCAAATGGACCACTAACATCATATGAAGGCATTGTTAGAAAAGTAGCACCTAAAGAAAATGTTAGAACATTCCAACTTGAAGCAGTTTATACTCAAAAAGATTTTAGAATGAGTGCAAAAAAAACTAAAGACACATTATGGGCCAAGCCAGTTAGACGCATTTATGATGGCAAAGATTTTGTAGATTTTTATCTACCAACAGAACTTGCAATATCTTCTAAAGCACCATTAAAGGATGGATATTATATGTATGGTTTCAGTATGAAGGATAAATGTGTTGGTAAATTACCTTTGATATGCGCAGCAACTATAACAATTCCAGACGAGCAGGGTCCATTCAAGGATAGTAGAACTGAACTTTTCAGTTCAGAAGAATTGAAATTTGTTGAATGTGGCTCTTTTGATAGACGTTAATCTCTGCAGAATGTTCCTTCTTTGTAATTTTCAATAATATTTTTGCTTGGTATAAATAATTTTTCAGGCAATTCGTCTAAAGAAAACCATTGCCATTCTGTTATCTCTTCTGGTTCCATTAGATTTGCTTCGCCTTCAAATTCTTCAGAAACAGCTCCGATTGTTACAAAGTGTTTTTCTCCAGCAATTTCATTGCTTACACATATTATCTCAAAAGAAATAAGATCTATTCCGGTCTCTTCGTTTACTTCTCTAACCAGAGCATCTTCAAAAGATTCTTTGAAATGAAGTTTTCCGCCAGGCAAAGTCCATGTTCCCTCGCCTTTTAATTCAGAAGTTCCTTTCGATACGTCGTCTGTTCTTTTGCCAAGAAGAATCTTATCGTCTCTGACTAACATAATTCCTAAGCCTGCTCCTGAAACTCCTTGAGACATATTAATCCTCTGATACTCTTGGAGCCAAAATGCATGTGAAAGAAATGTTGTCTCCTTTGAATTCTATTTTCATTGGATAGTCTGTTCCTAAGTTTATTCTTGTAGTTTCAGCTATCTTAGATGCTTTGATTATCTTTTTTAGATAGTCCAAAGGATATCTTGATTTGACAATTTGCTTTGCGTTAAGACTGACTAAAGATTCGTTTCCTTTTTCTAAAAGCAGTTCTGATTTGCTTGAATCTCCTTCAGCAAACATCTTCAGCTGCTCTTCACCCAGTTCAAATATGACCGAATCTGCCATAATGTCAGCATCAGCTATTCCCTGTTCTATGATAGAAGATTTAACTTCAGCTGAAGCAGCAAAGTCCAGCTGATCAACTGGTGGTATTTCTTCTTTATTTATGTTGAGTAAAGGAACTGCAAATTTTCTGGTTGAGCTCCCTTTCATTGTGATTTCTAACTTGTTGTCATCTTTCAGCACAAGTTTCATCTTGTCATCTGATCCAGATCTTTTAAGAATAGTTAAGAAATTTAAAAGATTTAATCCGATTTCTTTTTCTTCATCGCATGTATATTCATCAAATGCACCTGAAGACAATTTAAAATCTACAACAGCTACCATTGCTCTGTCTGTAGCAACTAGCTCTATCCCGTCTTTTTTTAGCTTGAATACACCTTCATCAATCAACTGAGAAATCGTATCTATGCTGTCTTTCAATAATTTTGGTTCTGAAGTAACTGCGCTAAACATATTAACACCTTTTAATTATTTTCATCGTATCTTTATATAGCTTTATATCAAAGTTGTCAAGCACTTGAACGCATTCTCCTTTGTATTCAAATCCATCAATCATAGGAAGTATGCGGGCAACAATTCTTACAACCTGTCCTTCTTTTACATAATCAATATGCTCTTCAAAGTTTATTTGTGCTTTTCCTGAACCATCATCAATCATTATGATATTGTCTGTGTTATCAATGACAGTTCCAAGAATCCTGACCCTTATGTCGTTCTTTGGATTAATTTGAGATATAGTTTTCTCGACAGCAGGCAGTCTTTTCATCGAGTTTTGGTTTGTAATCATGCTATTTACTGTGTATTATACAAATAAAAATCTTTATATTCGGTCTATTTCTAATTACTTTATGGTATTAGAATCAATCTTTGGCGCAGAAACACTTGAGAAGAAACCTTATGACATGCTGATTTTAAGCATGATAGTCACTTTAGTCTGCGTATATGTTTCTTACATGATATTTCCAGAATATGCTGGAATCATAATGCCTTTGCTAATAACAGTAGCAATGACACCTGTTATATTCAGAGTGTTTAAGATTGAGGAAGAAGGCGAGAGAGAAGAAGCAGAACATCTGTCTCATAAAACATTCTGGGACAGGCATGATGACACTATAATAATGTTTACAATGTTTTTCATTGGCGTATTTATTGCAGTATTTTTCATAACATTAGTTAAATCTGATCAAATTATTGAGCAGGCATTCAA
>JAQUSH010000023.1 GCA_028715225.1 Candidatus Aenigmatarchaeota archaeon
CTGTCAAAGTTAGAAGCCTCAACTATTCTTTTTACAATATTCATTTGTTTTTCTAGCTTCTCGTCTACCATCTTCTTGTCGCATTTAGGCCAGTCTTCTAGATGAACTGATTCTTTTTCTTTGAAGAATTTCTGATAAATATATTCTGATGAAAATGGACATATCGGTGCAATTATCTTTGTTAGTTTATCCAAAACATAATACATCACACCGCCAGCTTCATCTGTTCTGCTCCTTACATATTTTATGTAAGATCTGCTGAAGTCATTCAGTACGAAATTGTCAATAAGCTGCACAGCTTCATTGTGCTTCATCTCCTTTACCTTTTTGTCAAATTCAGGTATTATGCTATTAACTCTTGACAATATCCACTTGTCTTCAGTTGTAAGATTTTTCATCGGCGTCTTCTTGCAGTAAGTCTCTATAAAATTAACAACATTCATAAGAGTCGTAAGTGTTCGAGATTCAGATGATATCTTATCCCAGTCAAAGTTGAAGTCCATTGTAGTGTCTTCATTAAGATAGAAGAATCTCAAGACATCAAGTCCGTATTTCTGGGAGAAATCAGAAGGGCTTATTCCTCCTTTTGATTTGGATAATTTTGATTTTCCATGAGCTTCTAGAACGAAACCATGCATCAATACATTTGTAAACGGAGTCTTGTCAAAAGTAATCACGCTCGTAATCATCTGGGAGTTCCACCAACCTCTGAACTGATCTGAACCTTCCATTATCAAGTCAGCTGGCCACATCTCGTTGAACAGTTTCTTGTCTTTAGGATATCCGATCGAAGCCCATGAGCAAACACCAGAATCAAACCACACATCAAGTATATCAGGTATTCTTTTCATCACACCGCCGCACTTGCATTTCAACTTAATTTCATCAATGTACGGTCTGTGAATATCAGGAATCTTCTTAGGAAGTTCGTCTGATGAACCTAAAACTTTTATAGCATCGCATTTTTCGCAAGTCCATATCGGCAATGGTATCCCCCAGTATCTTTGTCTGGATATTGGCCAGTCATCTAGCGATTGCAGCCAGTTGTCAAATCTTTTTCCAGCCCATTCAGGACTCCATTTTACTTTTTTATTTTCTTCAATCAGCTTGTCGCGTATCTCGCTGATTTTAAAGAACCACTGAGGAACAGAAATAAACAATAATGGTGATTCGCATCTCCAGCAATGCGGATATTCGTGCGCTACGCTTTCAGCATAAACAAAAAGTCCTTTATCTTTTAGCTCGTCTATGATATCCTGGTCAGCATCTTTTACAAATTTCCTAGCCCACTTTCCAGCTTCTTCTTTGTATCTTCCTTCCATGTTAACAGGAGATAAAATAGATAGTCCAGATTCTCTTCCAGCCTTATAATCTTCCAGACCGTGTCCAGGAGCTGTATGAACTAATCCAGTACCTGTATCTAATGTTACGAACTGCGCAGAATTGATAACTTTAGGTTTGATATTTTTTTGCAGAGGTAGTTCTTTGAACGGACTTTCATATCTCAGATCTTTTAGTTCTGAACCTTTTACTGTTTTGATTATTTTGTAGTCTTTTCCGATTTTATTAAATAAAGAATCTGCAAGTTCTTTTGCAATTATCCATGTCTCGTTGCCAACCTTAACATAAGCATATTCAAATTTAGGATGCACCATAACGCCTGTGTTAGCCAATAATGTCCATGGAGTTGTTGTCCAGACAACCAGATATTCATTCTCTTTGACTTTGAACTTAACATAAATAGAAGTGTCTGTCACATTCTTGTATTCTATTTCATTGTATGCAACAGCTGTTTCACACTTCGGACAAATGTGAATAGGATAAATTCCCTTGTACAATAAACCTTTTTCATAAGCAACTTTGAATGTATGCCATGCGCCGTTCATGTATTCCTGATTTAGTGTAAGATAAGGATGTTTCCAGTCCATCCATACGCCAAGTCCGTTAAATTCTTCACCCATGACATCCACGTATTTTGTTGCCCATTCAGAGCACTTTTTGATGAACTTTTCTATTCCGATTTGTTCAATTTCTTGCTTCGTTCTCAGCCCAAGCTCTTTCTGAACCTTGTTTTCAATAGGCATTCCATGACAATCATAACCAGGCTGGCACCAGACATTAAACCCGTTCATTCTATAGTATCGGATGTAGAAATCTTTCAGAATCTTGTTAAGAGCTGTACCGACATGAATCGATCCAGATGCATATGGTGGTCCATCTAGGAAAAAGAATCTTTCCTTACCATCCCTAGACTTAATTGTCTTTTCAGGTATCTTTTTCTCTTTCCAGTATTTGCTAACCTGCTTGTCTAAATCTCTAAGGTCTATCATAAAACCACTATTATTATCCAAATTTATATAGATTACTTTTATATCCTATCTTTCTCATATTGATAATATGTTCCAAGCACCTAAAGGGACGAGAGATATATCGCAGGAAGATGCGAGAAAATACCAGTTTGTGATAGATACAGTAAGGTCTGTTTTTGAAAAATACGGTTTCCAGCCGCTATTCACGCCAGCATTTGAAGATTATAGACTGCTGTCTGCTAAAAGCGGAGAATCTGTCAAAAATGAAATTTACTATTTCAAGGACAAATCAGACCGTGAGCTTGGTCTAAGATTCGAATTCACAGCATCTTTAGCAAGGTTTATTTCAAACAATCCAACTATACCAAAGCCATACAAAAGATATCAGATTGGCACAGTCTGGAGATATGACAATCCACAAGCTATGAGATTCAGAGAATTTACACAGGCTGACATAGACATAATCGGCTCAACTTCTATCCTGGCAGACGCTGAAGTTGTTTCATGCTTTGCAGATTGCATGGATTTGTTAGGATTCAAAGATTATTACATCCGTGTTAACTCAAGAAAACTTCTAGAAGAGAAACTAAAGGAGAAAGGAATAAAAAATACTCTTGACGTTTTTAGATCAATAGACAAAACAGACAAGATTGGAGAAAGCGGAGTTAAAGAAGAATTGAAGCAGAAAGGTTTGGATTCAGAGAAGATAATGAAGATTATCAAAAGTCTGAAGCCAGAAGGAGAAATCAAAGAATTGTTATCTTTAACAAAAGGAAAGAAAATAAAATTTGATCCGACCTTAGTTCGTGGCCTGGAATATTATACTGGTCTAGTGTTTGAAGTTTATGCTGGCAAAGGTTTAGCTTGCGGTGGCGGTGGACGTTATGATAAGCTGATCAGTGCAATGGGAGGTCCAGACACTCCGGCTACAGGCATATCTTTCGGTGTAGATCGTTTAGTCGGCTTGATGGACGAATTGAAATTATTCAAAGAGATTAAGAACACGAAAGTTTTTGTTGTTTCAGTAAATGAGAAACTAACTAACGAAGTTGTTAAGTTAGTTAATGAACTGAGAGATTCTGGAATATCATGCGATTATGATATGATGAATAGGAAATTCTCAAAACAATTAGAATACGCATCAAGCATGAAGATACCTTATGTTATCATACTTGGAGAAAAGGAGCTTAAAGAAAAGAAAATTCTTCTGAAAGACATGAATACAGGCAAGCAGGAAACAATATCTTCTAAAGACATAGCTAAGAAACTAAAATAAATTATTTGCATTTATTGTCTGACTGATCATATGTGCATTCGTATATTGTGTCTACTCTGCCTTTGACATAGATCTGTATTTTGAAGTTTCTGTCAGCTACTTCTTCAGGTATAGATACTTTTGCTGTGAAGTAACCATTTGAATCTGTTTTATAATCACCGCTTCTGTAAGATGCATCACCTGTTTTAATTGCAAGGCTTACTATTGAATCAGCAACTACGTTGCCAGTGTCATAATACATGTTTCCGCTTACTGTTACATAATGAGGAACCTGGAATAAACCTGTGCAGAATATTCCTAAGCACATCTTGTATTTCGCAGGATTTCCAGAACTTGTAAGAAGTCCTGTGCTTGGTGTTATTGCTGGCTGAGACACTGAAACATATAGATTATATTCTGTTCCTGTAACTTTTCCAGCCCCGCCTGCTATAGTTCCTACTATTTTATATTCTCTGCTGCCTACAACAAATGCACTTGTTGCAACTGAGAAAATCAATAAGAAAAATATTGCTGATGTGATTATTTTCATTGACCCAACTCTGCTGACATCATTTCAAACATTCCAAGTATTTTGTTCTGAGCATAATCATATAAGACCAAAATCTGCTTATCACCATAAAGTTCAACGCGGTATATCGGAGAAGTTATATCACCATATATGTTTGGATATTGTTCTGCCAAATTTTGTATATCTTCAATCGCTAAATATTCAATTGATGCCTGATAATTCTGAAACTCCTGCATTTCAGGCAAAGACATCAATTTCATTAATGGTGTTTCTTGCGGTGCTATTGCATTCAATATCATCTGATTCTGGAATATCACGATAGCAAAACCTATCAAAAGTATTGCTATCATTGTTTCATTGAATGTTTTTGGATTCATTTTAAATCAGCTTAAACTGCAACACGCAATATAAGATCCTGATCCAGTTGTAAATTTAGGATACCAGCTTGCTTGTAATGCGGTGCTTGTGCAAAGTGTTGCGCTAGGCGACCATCCAATTCCAGCTGTAGTTGAGAACCATCTTGTTGTTTTACAATTTAATCCATAGTGAGTGCATACACTATTTCCAGTATAGCTGTTTCCAGATACCATCCAATTATCTAAATTCCCCATAGGTATTCTATCTGCACCGCATATTGAGAATCCTTCATATGTTGGTGTAACATCTTTACCATCAACAGTGTCCGCATCTAATCCGCTTCCAGAACCATCATTTCCTTCAGTCCAAACTTTATATTTAGGATTAACATCAGAATCACCTACATATATATCTGGTATAACATTGTTTTGAGAACTATATACATATAGATCTTTATTATAGTCAGTGTCTGAAGAATCCATTGTTTTAATTGAACCTAGATATTTACCATTAAAATAACTTACTCCAAAAAATGTAAGTTTATTCCCATGTCCAGTTTCCTTAATATTAAGCCCTCCTGTTCCAGATTTATCTATTTCTAAATCTCCAGTCATTGTATCTCCGCCAACATTTACATATGAAGAATCTGCAACATTCGTAACATCAGTAGTTGTTAACGTAACTGCACCAGTTCTAGTGTTAAATGAAGTTACTCCTCCTGTTCCACCAGTTGCATCTGTTCCGCATAATATTTTTCCAGTAGAGTCAGTATATAATTTTCCACTGCAAGAAGTTAAGCTAGATAATAATAAATTACCACTAACTTCTGTATCATCTTTTATTTTAACAACTCCAGTGCCAACTGCTTGCAATTTTAGATCTTTGTTGTTATCACTTAACACGCAAAAGCTAGATGCATCGCAATTATTCCAAACACCATTCCAAAGAAGCAAACCATATCTTGTGCTGCCAGAATAGAAATTAATGTATTCATAATTTGTATCATCTGTTCCACCTTGAAATGTAGCCATAAGACCATTTCCAGGTCGATTTATTGTTAAATGATTGCTAATCAATAAGTCATTTCTAACAGTAAAATCATCAGCACCAGCAGCTGTGTAAGCATAACCAGCAGAAGTTATCTGAACATTAGGTGAAAGTGTAACATAACTAGAATCATCTGGCCCTTTAACACTAATTCTCAAATAATATGGTCCGTCAAAAGCAACATCTATCGGATCCATTACAATATTAAACACTCCATTATCAAGACTAACAGCAGAAGGGGTCGTATAGCTGGCTATCGTACAAGTTGAAGATGTTAGCGTTGGACAGAATTCAAACTTAAAATTATATGCGCCGCTTTTCGGATCACCAGTAGCATCTGTCAGTTTACCTTGAACAGAAATAACTTTAGGCATGTTAACTGCTGCATAAACAAAAGTGCTAGTTAAAATCAATCCAATCATCAGACCTAAAAACAAATATTTCATTTTCACACCTCATCTTATATTTACATTCAATGTTGCATTGTCTTTTGTCAATGCAACTCTGCTGAATTCAACTGTTTTTCCAGCTTGTCCTGGAGTATATTCAAAAGCAACCACAACTGTGATTGTTCTGAAGTTCAAATCACCATCAAACTCTATACTACTTATGGTTTGCTCCCTTTTTAATATCTCACCTTCAAAGTCTTTGCCTTCCATAGTAACAGAAGAAGGCCATCTCCATCTCATGTTGTATTTGGTAAGAGCATAGGAAGCATCGCAGCTTGATTCCAAATGTCGTTCAGTATCAACTTCTGCCCATGAATGCGCATCACATATGTCACCAGAAGAAGTAAGGCTATAATATATTCCGTCGCTTTCAGCTGTTATTTTTCCACGGTTTGCAGAAAAAATACACTTGTTTGAACTTCCTGATCTAGTAGTATCAATTAATTTGTCATTGCACAATTCCATCTGACTTCGTATTGTGCCCATCTCAGAGATATCTAAGTTTCTCTGCAGAGCATTGTAAGCCCAAGGAACAGCCACAGCTGTAACAGACACAGCGATAGCGAAAATGAGTATTGCTTCTAATATTGTTACCGCTCCTTTCATAGAAAACTAATTGGTTTTTTAGCATATAAAATTGAGCACTCTAGCTAACAGAAACAATATTTGTTATTTTAGTTGCAACTCACGACAAATTCATCTTCAACGACGAAACCACATCCCTTGCAACTTGTTTCTTTCATACTTTTTCTCATATCTTTTGATCCGCATTCAGGACATTTCATTTTGTTCACAATAATAATTAGAAAAATAATTTATTTAAAGACTATGAATCTCTGACATATACGACAAGAAATATATTACGCATTCTAGCGAGTTAACGAATATTTATAAAGGTTTTATATAGTTCAGAAAGAAGAAATAATTATGAAAAAGTTTAACAAACCAGAAGACAAGAAACTTGATCTTAAAAGAGTAGTAACGGACACGAGTGCTATAATTAGCGGAAATCTAAGAGAGATGATTACTTCTGGAAAACTAAAGAATTCTGAGATAATAATTCCAGAAATAGTTATGGGAGAACTGCAAGCGCAGACTTCTAGGATGAGAGAATCTGGTTTCTTAGGTTTAGAAGAAATAAAAAAGATAAGAGAATTAACTAAAAAACATAAAATAACTTTAAAGTTCTTAGGTGAACGACCATCATACGAAGATATACTTTTAGCTAAATCTGGCCGAGTCGATGCATTGATACAAGATATAGCAAAACAGAACAAAGCAGTTCTAATCACGTGCGATCTGCCTCAAGCTCTAGTAGCCGAGGCCGAAGGAATCGGAGTGAAGTATTTTGAATCTTACAAAAAGAAAAAAGAATTAAAAATAGAAAAAATGCTAACTAATGATACTTTATCCTTGCATCTAAAGGAAAATGCAATACCTTATGCAAAAAAGGGAAAGCCAGGAAAAATAGAATTAGTGAAACTAAAAGAAAAAAATATGGAAGCAGAAGAGCTTGAAGAAATATCTAATGAGATATTTGAAGCTGCAAGATTTGAGCAAAATGCTTTCATGGAGATAGGAGAGAGAAGCGCAACAGTGATACAGTTAAAGGACATGAGAATAGCTATTGCCAGACCTCCATTTTCAGATGGATTGGAGATAACAGTAGTCAGACCGATAATAAAATTAAATCTTAATGATTACAAACTTTCTAAAAAATTAAAAGAAAGATTAGATACGAGAGTTGAAGGCATGCTGATAGCAGGTCCGCCAGGATCAGGTAAATCAACTTTAGCAGCGTCAGTAGCAGAATTTCTTATGAAAAATAACAATGCAATAGTCAAGACAATGGAATCACCACGTGATCTACAGTTACCAAATGAAATAACTCAGTATGCTCCGTTAGATGGTTCGTTCATAAAAACATCTGACATACTTTTGCTCGTTCGTCCAGACTATACTATTTTCGATGAAGTTAGAAAAACAAAAGATTTTGAAGTGTTTGCTGATATGCGTTTAGCAGGAATTGGTATGATAGGTGTTGTGCATTCAACCGATCCAATATCTGCTGTCCAGCGATTCATAGGTAGAATAGAATTAGGAGTTATACCTCATATTGTTGACACTATACTGTTTGTAAAAGACGGAGAAATAAAAAAAGTTTATTCTTTGTCGCTGACAGTTCGAGTTCCGCAAGGGATGGCTGAAGCTGATTTAGCAAGACCGATTGTTGAAGTAAAAGATTTTGAGACAGGAAAACTAGAATATGAAATTTATACTTACGGTGAGCAAACTGTAGTCATACCAGCAATGGAAAACGGAAAGAAATCTGGCGTAGAGAGATTAGCATTAGACAAAATAAAATCTGAATTGTATAAGTTTGATCCTAAAGCTGTTGTAGAATTTTTAAGTGCAAATAAAATATCTGTTAAAGTTAGGAACGATGTCATACCTTACATTATAGGGAAGGAAGGAAAAACAATAAAAAATCTTGAAGACAGACTAGGGATATCTATTGACATTGAGCCAGCTGTCGAGTCGCTAGGAAAAGAAATAGAACGGAACATATCTGAAACAGGTGGCTACTTGGTTTTTGAATTTCCTAAACACCATTCTGGAAAAAATGTAAATATTTACATTGATGGCGGATATTTATTCACAGCGACAATCGGCCGATCTGATCAGATAAAAGTAAGCAAGAAATCTGATCTTGGAAACAAGATAATGAAGGCATTAACGAAAAAGAGCGAGATAAAAACATTTATTTGATGATTATGAAAAAAATACTATTAGTTTTAGTTTTAATTTTATCTGCAGCTGTGTTTGCGCAGGTTCCAAATTATCAGGACAAATATGTCAATGATTTTGCAAATATTTTTATAGAAAATGAAACAATTGAGCTCAGATATCTTTTTTCTAACATTGATGAACAAACAACAGCAGAGATGACACTATTAACAGTGGACACGATCGCACCGATGGAAATGAGTCAGTATGCGCAGGAAGTTTTTGACAAGTGGAAGATTGGCAAAGCTGACAAAGATAACGGTCTGCTGATTCTTTATTCAAAAGAAGAAAATAAAATATGGGTTTCTGTTGGCTATGGTCTTGAAGGAATACTCCCAGATTCTAAAATTGGAAGGATACTTGATGAGACATACGTTCCATTAAGAGATCAGAACAGAA
>JAQUSH010000024.1 GCA_028715225.1 Candidatus Aenigmatarchaeota archaeon
TCCGATCTTGCTATTGCCATCACCGGAGCGATTCCTCCTGATTCAGAAACCAATGGCTTTGAAAGCTTGTTCATGTCTTTTCCCTGAAGCTTTATGTTTCTGGCTACGAATATCCAGATTTTAGTTGCAAAATATGTAGCTATGAAACTTGCTAAAAGACAAATTATTACTATAACTGAATCAATCATGACTTCACCTTGCCAGGAACACCTACTACAAATTTTCCATCAGGCACTGACTTTGTGACAACTGCACCAGCGCCAACTTTTGCGTTGTTTCCAATTGTTACACCGGGTAAAATTATTGCTCTTACTCCTATAGTAACGTTCGAGCCAATCTTTACGTCTTCCATTTTACCACCTTGGCCAGAATGCGCAAGTATGACAGTTCCGTAATTTATGTGAGTTCCGCTTCCTATTGAAACTCTGTCAGGATAGGCAGAGTCTATGTATACATCTTCACCTAGATAACAATTAGCTCCGATGTTAACTCCTCTCAGTCTGTGTAAAGTTATTCTTGCTTTGTGCCAAGGACATACTCTTGCCCATCTGTGAAGTATCCTGCTAAACAATGAATTATCCATTTTTGTACATCTCCATCTTTATTTTAACATTATCTGGCAATTCTGGCACACCGCTTTCATCAATAAAATATGCGTATAATGAAACATCTTTTTTATCATGGGTGTGCATCCTCAATGTACCTTCTTTTGTGAAACCTAGTTTATTAAATAAATGTACCATCGGTTCATTCGGTTCTGTCATCTGATCAGATACTTTCGTTCTGTTTTCTTTTGAAAATATGATTATTGCTACTTTGTATAATGTTGTTGCTATTCCTTTACCTTGAAACTCTTTAGAAACAGCTATCTTTCCGATGTTTCCTATATGATTGCGCTTGCGTTTTAATTTGATTGCGCCTGCTATTTTTCCTTTTATTTCAGCAACTACTAAAGAGATGCTGCCTGATTCGTTCTGCTTGATAGAATTCTCAACGTAGCTTTTATCTGTAACTTCATCAACGTCTTCTTCAAAATTAAAGAGATCTAGAATAGTTTTTGCATCTTTCTTCTCAGCCTTTCGTATTATAATTTCATCCATTTAATTCACAATAGAAATATATTTTTTTGATTTATAAACTAAATGAATTCAGGATTCAATAGGTAGATATCTTCTGCATTCTCCAACTTTGACCTGTATCTTTCTTTCTGCTTCAGCTACAATTAAAAAGTTTTGCAATTCATTTTGACACGTACTTATAGTGCTTGCCGGTATTCGATGATAAAGTTCATGTTTAGGCACCCCGCAGGCACTTGCAATTTTTCTAGCTCTAGTAACAGAATATATCTCATCGTTTGGGCCGCCACAACGAGTAACATAAACACGCTCATTTCCGAGCCGTTCCTTATTGGCATCTATTCTTTTAACACCAATTTCACTTGCCTTTCCTTTTGTGTTAAGCATCAATAATGCTCTAAAAAGTTCACCGTCAGAAATTTTAGGATGTTCATTAATAATGTTCAAGATATCTTTCTCTAAAAGATATTTTGTATAATCCTCAATCGGGACTCTTGTTACATATAATTCCATATATATTATTATTCATAGAGAAATATAAAACCATTAGTTCACTTTGAATATTATTACTCCACCATTTCCATAAACATTGGTGTTGTCAAATACTTTCTCAAAGTGCGGTGATGTATACATGAAGTTAAAGAAATCATAAGGAACATTTTCTTCGTAAGGTACCTGAGATATCAGTCCTACCTGCACGAAAACATAATTGTAACCATGCATCTTAAGATGCTCGTAAGATACTTCATTGTTTGTTAAGACGACCTCAGCCATGTCAGGTATAGCAGTTGATACGCGCCTGTTGCAATTGTAAGCTGTTTGCTGTGAATATATTGATAGCAATAAAGAGTCTTCAGGAGTGCTTTTTTCTACCCAGTCGCATGCGTCAAAGAATCCTGTTGAGAATGCTTTCACAGATACCATGGCGTTCAGTTTGTTCTGTCCGAATACCCAGGCACCAGACAATATGATTATTATTAAGAACAATGCGATTGCGAAATTCTTCTGCTTAATATGGTCATATGATTTTGCTAAGAATATTCCTCCTAGAGCTGACATTCCTATTACTACAGGAAGTGTATAACGAGCAGTGTCTTCTACTCTTGTTGAATAAAGAATAAAGATAGGCAGCATGCATATCATAAGTATTACAAATAAAATCTGTATGTTCTTCTTTTCAGTCAGCGCCTGAACAATTCCGAAGATCGCTAAAAATATAATCACCCATCCGTATGCGAAATCTGTATAGCTTATTGTTCCTAACTTAGCAAGACTTGCATCTGTGCTGCCTCCTGCGTTGGTTCCTGCAAACTGCTTTTGCAGTTCTGTTTCAACCGCTCTAGAGTCACTAATTATAGCCGGACAGTCTGTCGGACCATAGCAGTAGTTTCCGAATAATGCGAAATTCCTTATTATCCATGGAGCTACAACTACTGCTGATATTGCTATTATGATCAAAAGAAGTTTTAACTTGTCATATTTTTTGAAAATTATGAAGTATAGTACGAAGATAACTAATAGGATAGGTGCTGTGATTTTAGTTAAGATTGCTAAACCTGTGAATAAACCTGTTAAGATCGCATTCTTCTTTTCACCGTGCTCAAATGTCAGGTATCCGAAATACAAGGAGCATATCATCAATAAACAAAGCAAGCTATCAACATATCCAAGCACACCGTACGTTATCAGGGACGGAGTTGACATGTAAAGCAATGCTGCTCCTAAACCTGCTTTAGCATTTACTGTTTTTTTAAGGAAAATATACAGCATCAATGCTCCAAGTGCGGCAAATACAGGAATTAAGAATTTGACAAATGTTTCGCCTAGCATAAATCCGAATGCCTCAGTCAAAACGAACAAAGGAGGTTTTGTGAAAGGAAGATGGAAGACATTTGTGTCTTTAAACATCTCGTAGTTTGGCATCATATTGTTCTCGGATATCCATCTAGCCTGATATGCATAATATCCTTCATCACCGAATACTATTGGTGACTTTAGTGTTACATTTAGATACAGTATGAATAATATCAGAATCATTGCGATTGCAATGTAATCCTTGTTGATTTTCATATTATCATTTTATTGGGATATGGTTATTTAAGCTTTTTGTGAGCAATCATTATTATGAGCAGTAACTTGCGAGTTGAATTATATCTTAAACCAAGCAAGCAACAAATTACTGAACCGATAACTCTTAATAATTGTACGTGCCGAGGAAAAGAAAGAGTTTTATCAACCGAATTAATATATTCTGATATTGAACAACAAACTAAAGATCATTTTGAAAGACTCGCAAAATTAGGAAAACTAGACCTAGAAATATATGATCTAAATCATTTTTCTGCTAAAATAAAAGGGCTTCGAAGAGGAATACTAAAAAGCGGAGCTGCAGTTTATGAAAATGGGAAATTTATAAATTCAGTGAGTTTGGAAGATGCTAAACAAGGATATCTTACTAAAAATAGTAATATAAAGAGGAAAATTATATGAGCAAAAAGGTAACAGAAATACATTTATACATAAATTCAAATTCGTCTAAACGAACTACACCGTGGCATTCTCAGAAATGCTGGAGCTCCGGATGTAATGCGCTGACCAACCATCCGATAGCAGAAGCATCAAATTATAATCCAGACGAATCGCTGATCAGTTTAAGAAAACTTCTCGATGAATATACTAAAGAACACGATATATGTTTAGAAATTCATGACTTAGATTTAAAATCTGAACAGCGCAAAAACTGGTTTAGACGAATTAAACAGACACCAATGATTGTTATTGGAAACCGTCAAATATATGACATGCCAGCCAATGAAGAAGAACTTTCTAAACTTTTGGAAAATTACTGATTCTTAAACTTTAAAAGTATAGATACGAACGACCAATAGGTTTATATTTTTATTAGTTAAATTGATTATTATGGAGTCTGTACATAATTCAAGTGAGCCCGGAGAAGATGCCCAGGAATATTTAAAACAGCTTTTAGATTTGGCAAGAGAAAAATGCGTGTTTGATTATCAGATACTTGAGAATGTTGGTAAAAATCTTTCTAAACTGCATGCAGATCCAAACACTGAACAGGAGTATAAAGATTCATTAGAAAAAACTAAATCAACATGTAAGGAGGCAATGTGGTGGATTTTCTCAAACGGAAATTATGAGCAATTCGCTAGATTTATGAAAAAGATTCCAATAACATTAACAGATGAAGATATGATAGGAAATATTATTGATTATATCAGATTTTATACAAAGAGTAAAGGTGAAAGTGTTATTGAGTACGCCAAGGCTTACTGTGATGATAAGAGACATGAAATATCAGAATTTGAGAAAGTTAAATCGAGGCGAGATGCTGCGATAGAAAGAGCACACGTTGCTGGTTGGGAAACTCCAGAATCACGTAAGCTTCACGTAGAGGCACTCAATGAAAATTTAATTTATAATGCTACAATCGCCTTTACAAATCCGGAATTTAAAAAGAAACGAGTTGAAGCATTAGAACATCATTTAAAGTCAATTGAGGTCGGTGATGATCCGGTTCAAGATTTAATAGAACTTACAGAACTTATTGGAGGAGAACCACGGTATCTTTATGGAGAGCCGCTGTTATTTCCTGAAATCAGAGATGCTGAAAGGAGAATAGCTGAAATACCGTGTGGTCAAGAAATGTCTGCTAAGGCTAAAATACTATACCAAGAACACCGTGATGCATTAAATCGGGCATTTGAAAGTTAGTGGTTGTAGTCTGTAGAAATTTATTACCCCCCCAATCTTAAACTTTAAAAGTATAAATAACTAAGCTTTTAATTTATCCATCCTTTTTCGATAAACACTATCACAGAGTTCTTTCAGAAGATCGGTAAATGGGGCATATTGATTATCAGCTCTAAGTCTTTCAAATACATAATTTTGTTCACTATCAATAAACTCAACCGCAACAGTTCCTATTGGCGGAGACATATTGATTACTACACCTTTAGCATCATACATCTTCAAAATATTAGTTATATCATTTTTAATAGCTTCTTCCGTTCTCATAATAGATAATTGTTCTCTAAAGTTTAAAAACACTAACTGCTAATCATATTCTATGAGAATAGCCTTTGTAAACCCGCCATACAAGGTGGCATTTAGTAGAGCAAGTCGTTGGCCAGAAGTGACAAAGTCTGGGACCTTGTACATACCAATTTTTTTGTGTTATGCAGCTGCTTACGCAGAAAAGAACGGACATGAAATATTTGTACTTGATGCAATAGCTAAGAACTTTGATTTTGAGATGGCTATAGCTGAAATAGACAAGTTCAAGCCAGAAATGGTTGTTTTTGAATCGTCAACTCCTAGCATAAAAAATGATGTTGCTTTTATTGCTAAATACAAAGGAGACAATCCAAGAGTTAAAACAATTCTAGTTGGTACTCATCCTTCGGCTTTGCCAGATGAAACAATGAAATTATCTCCTGCTATTGATTTTATTGCCAAGCATGAATACGATGAGACGGTTGTGGATATTGCTAAAATGGTTGAAGGATTGAAAAGACCAAGCCAGGTTGATGGTTTAGTTTATAGAGACGGTCAGAAAATACTTTCTACAAGACCTAGAGAACCGATGAGAAACTTAGATGATATTCCTTTTGTGTCTGAAATCTATAAAAGATTTTTAAAAATAGAAGATTATCGTTATGCTTTAGCTCAGCATCCTATGATGCAAGTTATGTCTAGCCGCGGATGTCCGAACATGTGCACATTTTGTGTTTATCCACAGACTCTCATGGGTCATGCGTTTAGACCAAGATCAGCTGAAAATTTTGTGAAAGAACTTATATGGATTTCTAAAAACTTCCACGGGTTGAAAGAAATATTTGTTGAAGATGATACATTTACTGTAGATAAAGAGCGCGTTCTGAAAATATGCAAGCTAATCAAAGATAATGATTTGAAAATTAAGTGGTCTGCTAATGTTCGTGCTGATGTCCCTTATGAAACACTGCAAGCTATGAAAGATGCAGGATGCAGAATGGTTATAGTTGGTTACGAATCTGGAAATCAATCAATACTTAATACAATAAAGAAAGGAATAACAATCCAGATGGCTGAAGACTTTACAATTAATGCGAAGAAAGCTGGGCTTAAGATATTTGGATGCTTTATGATTGGATTGCCTGGCGAGACAAAAGAGACTATCGAGGAAACATTCCAGTTTGCAAAAAGACTAAAACCTGACATGGTTTTCTTCCAGCAGGCTGTGCCTTTCCCCGGAACCGAATTTTACAATTACTGTAGATTAAATAAATATCTTGTTGCTAACGACTGGAGCGAGTGGCTTGACAAAAACGGCCAGCTTGATTGCATAGTTAGCTATCCTGATCTGACAAGAGAAGAGATTTGCCAGCTGAAAGACAATCTGATGATAAGATATTACACTTCACCTAAACACATTCTTCATACAGTTACTCATAATCTTAATCCAAGCGAGATTACAAGATTAGGAAAAGCAGGAACTCAGTTTTTGAAATACCTAGTCAAAAGGAGAAAGAAATGATTGAAACTATATTATTGGAGCTCGTTGTTGGCGCACTGTTTGGAATTATCGGTAGTGTTTTTGCACAAATGATGATTGAAAACTGGAAAATAAAAGAGAAACCAGCCAAAAAGGATATCGAAAAAATGTATAAATTATCTACTTACATATTTGTTTTTGTTGTGATTATAGTAGTATTATTAGCAATGCAAATTGAATTACCATTACTCGGATTCATATTATTAGCAACTTTATTTGTAGTGATATAAATGAAACAATCATCAGTAACAGTGTTGTTAACAGTAAGAAATAATGCTAGCACTATTAGAAAATGTGTGGAATCTCTCCTTAATCAGAATTATAATAATTATAAAATTTATATTACAGAAGCATATTCTACAGATAAAACATATCAAATCTTAGATTCGTTAAGAAAAAAATATTCTAAGAAGATAGTACTTGAGAGAATTCATGGAAACATGTCAGTTGCTTATAATCATATGTTAAAGAAAGTAAACACGGATTTTGTTGCATTTACAGACGGAGACGCAGTCTGCGACAAGAACTGGCTGAAAGAACTTATGTCAGGCTTCAAGCCAGTAGTAGTTGCAGTCGGTGGTATGATTAGGAACCCAAAGACAGAAAATAAATTACAAATGTTAATTGGAAGAGAATTAGAATACAGATTTTCTAATTTACCAAATAATGTTTCTAGACTACCTACAATGAATCTTTGTGTCAGAACAAAGGCAGCAAAAGCAGAAAAGTTTGATGAGAAACTTCGAGTAGCACAAGAAACTGAATGGGGTTATCGATTAAATAAGTATGGTCGTACAAAATTTAATAAAAAGGCCATCGTTTGGCATTATCATCGTGCAACATGGAAAGCATACATAAAACAACAATATCTTTATGCACAGAATATGCCAAGAGTTTATCTATCCAAAAAACACGGAACTAAGATTAGTGGAGATGAAATATCTAATCCGTGGTCAGCAATTTTATTAGGAAGTGTAGGTTTATTCTTACTACTTTCGATATTTTATATTCCATATATTTATCTTTTTTATATATCATTTGTTGTTACATTGATATCATATATTGCTCGTTCATTTATGATTGTAAACAATATAATAGATGTCATTTATCTTTCATTTATATTTTTTATTAGAGAATTTGTATGGATATTTGGTGTTTTATCAGGTTTGTCAAAGGTGTTTAAAAAATGAAAGTACTTTACATTCACGACTTGTATCCTCCAGAAATAGTAGGCGGAGGAGAATTCTACGCAGAAAATCTAGTCACGCAATTAAAGAAAAGAGGAATAGAAATGATGGTTTTGTGCGGAACAAAAGGAAGAACCAGAACAGAAACCAGAAACGGAGTCAAAGTAAAAAGAATCCACTTTAATACAAGAAGAGAATTGATGTTTAAGGTTAGAGAGATGAAGAAAGCAATGAAGGAATTCAGACCAGACGTAGTTCATACAAACGCATTTACTGTCTGCGCACCGTCTTATTTTGCAGCAAGATCATTAGGGATACCAGTTGTAGTAAACTTGCATTTTCTCTTTCTTGATGAATATTTCAGATACCATAACATGGCAAAAGCATATGCTTTCATGAATATGGAAAAAGCCATACTTAAGATTCCTTATGACAAGATAATCGCTTTGTCTTATGAAATAATGCACAATTTGAAAGAACTTAATCTAGATAAGAAATCTGTTCTCATAGAGCACGCGATAAACACAAAGATATTCAAGAACAAAAAGAAACCAAAGCGTTTCACAATTGCTTCATACACAACAACAGAAGCAAGCAAAGGGTTTGACATATTCTTAGATCTGAGAAAGAAAGTAAAGGACGCAGATTTTATTGTCTACGGAAAAACAACTGAAGAGATGAGAAAAGAACTTGAGAAATACAATATAAAATATTACGGAATTGTTCCATATCCTAAGTTGATTAAGTTCCTTAATAACGCAAGTGTTTTCTTTGGACACGGTTTAGCTGCGAAAGACGCAATGGCTTCAGGATGCCCTACGATTCTGAATGAGTCTACACCAAGACTGATGAATTATCATCATAAAGAACTGAAAGCAGGTGTCATGCTTCATGGCGACCCAGTCAAGATAATAAACAAATTGAAGACAGACAAGAAATACTACAAGAATATTTCTAAGAAATCAGCTGAATTCATAAGAAAGAATTATGATACAGAGATAATCATACCGAAGATAATCAATGTTTACAGAGAGCTGGTCTAATGAAGAATTA
>JAQUSH010000025.1 GCA_028715225.1 Candidatus Aenigmatarchaeota archaeon
CAGGTTGCTCTTTGTCTCATCGTAATATTTCAGAACAACTGGAACAGAATTTATGCCAACATCTGCTTCTGGATCTATTGTTATCACAAAACCAACTGTCTTGACATCATCCTGTCCTACTGTATCTATAACAAGCTCACCAGCTGATTCTGGTATTGTGAATACTTTAGATGACTGATCTAAAGAAATAATTAAATCTTTAGCAGGACCTAATCCTGAATTTTTTATATCAAAATTGATTGTTATTGTCTTACCAGGAGATATGACATCATCGTAGTTCACGTTAACTATCTGAAGAATTGGTTCTCTTCTGATGTATATCGGTATTGTAAATGATTTGACATTTGAAGCAGTTCCTGTGTAGTATTCAACCTTAAGATAAACGTAAGATGTTCTTGATTCTGCTGTACTGTCAGCTCTTATCGAAACAGATCCTTGATTTGAACCGCCTGCTGGTATTCCTCCAAGTTCTATTTTTCCAGATGTAGTTATTATGTATGGACCCCCAGATGGTGTGATGACCACGTTAGTCAAATCTGTTGTTCCTGTGTTAGTTACAGTAAGAGAAATGCTTGTTTCACTACCAGGTCTTAATGTGTCTGTTGCAGCCTGCCAGCTGACATCCAAAGACGCAGCAGCATAAGCCATGCTTGCAAATAGCATCAAAAATACAATTGAAACTAAAATCATCTTTTTCATTCATACACCTCTTATATTATTTCTCCGTCCTTTAAATAAACTTTTCTGTCTATATTTCCTGATATAGATTTATCATGAGTTACTATTAAAAGTGTTATGCCTTGCTTGTTCAGCTTGTATAGAATATTCATTATCTCCTTTCCGTTCTTTGAATCCAAGTTTCCAGTTGGCTCATCTGCTAAGATTATCTCTGGTTCGTTGGCTAACGCACGTGCTATCGCGACCCGCTGCTGTTCACCACCTGACATCTGAGTAGGATAATGAGTCATCCTGTGCTCTAAACCTACAAGTTTCATCAGATCCTTTGCTCTTTTCTGCTTGTCTTTTTTGTCTGCAAACATCATCGGAAGTTCGACATTCTCTAGGGCAGTCAAGTTAGGAAGCAGGTAAAAGAACTGAAATATAAATCCTATTTTCTTTCCCCTTATGATTGCAAGCTCATCGTCTGTAAGCTTTGAAGTGTCTTTGCCATCTATATACACTTTGCCGGCACTAGGCCTGTCCAGACAACCTAAAATATTCAGTAAAGTTGATTTCCCAGAACCGCTTGAACCAATAAGTGCGACAAGTTCTCCTTTTTTTATCTTAAGATCAACGTGTTTTAGAACTTCCAGCTTAACTTCACCCATCTTATATGTTTTATTGATATCAATCAATTCTAATAAAGTCTTCATAATTATATTTTTCTTAGCCTATTAATAAACTTTATAAATATTGGTATTGTGTATATTGGTTATGGCAATAGCAGTAAAGAGAAGCAACAGAAAATACACAGGCGGAGCTTACAATAAGCTTAGAAAGAAAAAGAAAAGAGACTTTGGAACAGACTTCTTCGCTGTAAAAATAGGCGAAATTAAGTCTAAGTCTGTTAAAACTCTTGGCGGAAACACTAAGCAGAAACTAAGACAGATAGACAAGGTAAGTGTTGCTGATCCTGAAACAGGAAAGGCTAAGTTAGTCAAAATAATCACTGTTAAAGAAAATCGTGCTAATCCTAACTACGTTCGAATGAACATCATGACAAAAGGAGCTGTAGTTGATACAGAGCTTGGTCTTGTGAAAATAACTTCTAAACCAGGTCAGCATGGAGTTATGAACGGAGTTTTAGTTAAGAAATAGGCATTTAAAGTTTTCTCACGATTAACTATTATGAATGATATTGTATACAAAACTATATCACAACATGATCAGAAGAAAGGTGTTGGGGAAATTATAGAAGAGATTCTTGGTTTAAAGGATAGAGCAGGAATTGGTCTTGCGACTGCTAAGATTGAAAAATCTAAAATGCACTATCATAATAACACAACAGAAATTTATTATGGTCTGAATGGGCTTGGAAAGGTTCATATTGCCAGACTGAAAGGTAAACGTTTCGTAGAAGGAAGATTCTATAACATTGATAAAGGTGATATGATAATGATACCGCCTGGAATTGGACATTACGCAGAAGTCGAAGGAAAAGAATTTGAAGTTCTTGTTATATCAAGCCCTGCATGGACCCAAGAAGATCATCATTTAATAGTTGAATCAGAACAATCAAAACTTATGCCCTAATTTCTCAAATATTCTTTTCATCTTTAATGCGTCTTTCTCTATTAACGGACTTTCTGAAATAATTGTTATATCTATCTTTCTGTGTAGAATTTCCTTTGCTAATGGTTCGAATGCTGGTGTATGATCGATTGGAACATGATTGTCGCTGTAACCACCATCTTTGTTTTTCTTCATATTTGAAAAATGACAGTGCAAATGTTTGTAACCTTTGAATTTATCTAAAACTTCAGAATAATCAATCACCGAATCACGTGCAAAGAGGTGTGCAAAATCTATGACAGGTGCACATCCTTTAACATCTTTGCATATCTGTAAAATTTCTTCAACTGTTCCAAAAGCAGCTTGTTTAGCAGTTGTTTCTAATCCTAATAAGCATTTACCATTAAATCTATCAACTATTTCTTCACACTGTTCCTTGATTATTTTATAACATTCTTCTTTAGAATGTTTTCCATAATAACCTGGATGAACCACAACTATTTTAGCATCCATTTTTTCTCCACGTTCTAACGAATCAAGTATTCTTTTTTTAGATTCAATTATCTTAATTTTTTCATGACTTGCCAGATTGATGTAATATGGTGCGTGAATAGAAAGAGAAATATCATTTTCTTTCGCAACCTTTCCAACTTCTTTTGCTGTATCTAAACTCATATGCACCCCGCGAACAAATTCAATTTCAAATGCCTGAAGACCCAGTTTTTTTATAAATGGAACTGCTTCAATAGAACTTCCTTCAAAAGAAATCGGTATTCCGGCTGGACCTAATCTTATCATAATTTAACCTTCATTAAATCATATGCCACAACAGTATTTTTGTAGATTGGTTTAACTACTTTCAGTATCTCATTGTTTGTTTTATATTTTTTGCTCAGGTGGGTTAAAATAAGTTTTTTTACTTTATATTTTTTGGAAAGTCTTGCAACATCTTTAGCAGATGCATGCGATTTTCTCTCCATATTCTTCAATCCTGTTCCATCATGAATAAGAATATCTGCATTTTTAGCAGCTTTGAATAAATCCATCGATATCAGCGTATCTCCTGAATATAAAATCTTTCTTCCTGGCGTCATCTTAGCAACGCTTTTTAACAGAATATTTCTTATTTTGCCTTTTTCTTTTATTTCACTAAGTTTTTGTCCGCTCAATCCTCGTTTCAGTGCTTTCTTGATATCAATATGCCAGTGGTCTTTTTCTTTAAAACAATATCCTACAGAAGGTACAGAATGTTTTGTCTTAACTGTGCTGATTTCAAATTGTTCATTTGAGAATATTTTTTCTCCTGCCTTGACATTCTTAGCCTTTATATCAAACCCGACACCCCAGTAACTAAGTTCAAGGATAGCATCTACAAAACGCGATGCATCAGGACCGTATATTTCCAATGGTTCTGTTCTTTTTTCTAAATGCAGTGTTTCTATTAGCGGCAATAAACCTGCAAAATGATCAGCATGCCAATGTGTTATGAATATCCTTGTTATCTTAAGTGGTGATATTCCTGCTTTTTGCAGCTGTACTTGTGTACCTTCTCCGCAGTCAAATAGCATGTATTCTCTTCCAGTATGAAATAATACAGAAGAATGGCTTCTTTTTGGTGTAGGTATGGCACTTCCGGTGCCTAGAAGTGTTATTTCAATTGGTTCTGGCATAATTAGTAATTGTGAAGGTTCCTTATATTTTAGCCCAAACGATATGTTTATATACTACTTTAAAGTAAATACTATTATGTCAAATGACTACCTTCAAAAACATCTAAAAGAGGCAAGAACTGCATGTGGAAATCGCCAGTGCGGAACAGCAATAGATGCCATTGAACAGGCTGAAAACGAAATAAAAAAACAAAAAGAGTTTGGCAAAACAACAATTGATACAAATGCTGAAGAATCTATAAAACTTATGAAGCAATACTGCCAAAGAATGGAAGGAACTTCTGAAAGATGCGCTGAAGCCTGTAGAACTCTTTACACTCTGACAAGGAAAGGTGTTTCATGATGACATGCAAATATTTTAGTATGTGCAATCCTATATAGATTATAGGTGAATTATGATGAAAAAATTTAAACCTATCAATGGATCAAAACAAAAGCATAAAGACAATCCTTTCCTTATGAGACCTATTGAATTTTATGCTTCTCGCAATGGAGAAAAAGCACTTGTAAGCACAAACCATATTGAAGGCAATGCTTATTCATTTCATTTCGGAGATGGTACTGTAGTCTACTGTGACGAATTTACAGAAAATGATCAAACAGTAAGAGTCTGCTCAGAAGATCCAACAGGAATTGTGGCAAGAAGAGATCCTGACAACATAGACGAACGTGGTATAGTAAATCCTCAAGATATTTATCGTTAAACAATATCAATGTCCTTTTCAAACCATTCTCTCATAAAGACTCTAAACTCTTCAGGTAGTTTTTCAATCAGTTTAATCATATCAGAACCAGAAAAAACAGATGCATTCTTGAAATTAGAAACTATCTTGCTAGGAATTCCTTTTTCCTTTAATTTAGCCTCTTGGCTTGAAACAAGATCTTCCAACAAGTGCAATGCAGTTGTATATTTTCTTTCCAGTTCAACTACCCAGTTCTCTCCTTCTAAAAATATATTCTTCTCTTTGTAATGCTTCAAAAACTCTTCAGCATGCTTTGTATAGATATTTGGTCCGATATTTTTGTAGATCTTTGGTATCATCCAGTTGTTCATCTCAAAAAGCATAATGCACGAATCTCCGATGTAGAAATCTTTTCTCATGACATCAAATCCGTTCCCTTTCATTATTTTTTCTATCTAATTTTCGCATCTTCTCATCTGTGGATATAGTATATCATCAACAACTTTAGGTTTGTCAAACCTTACTGCGTACCATCTTGTTCCTCTGTTCTCAATTCTTTTTTCAATTTCATCAACTGAATAAGGTTTTATCTTGTCTGAAAAGAATAATTTCTCAGATGGGTTTGTTACAAACTTTTTAGAAGCTTCAACAAACTTGTAAAAGTTCTCAATAGACACAGCTGCAGCTACGTTTCGATTTGCATCAACTGGATCAATTACTATAAGAGGAACTTTGTATGTCTTAGCTAATTTTTCTTTGTTCATGTTGGTTATAGTAACAACCGCAGGAGCTCTCCATTTCGAAGCAGCTTTCACACAGTTCTCGAATTTGCCATAATTTATTATCAAAAGCTCACAAAGATAACCAGAAAATCCGTTTGTCTTTACGTCAGCACCGTATATTCCTGCTGCTTTGCAGAATTGCTTTAAAAATCTTGCATCATCAGGAAGAAGTAAATTCTTTTTAACAAAACGAACATGATGAGGTGTTCGGTCGACAGAAGATTTTATTTTTTTCAGTTCTTTGATATCGTAGCAAGGAACAATATCAACATCAAATTTAACATTTTCAAATTTTATTGTTGCACACAGATAAGGGTGCTCTGAATATTTCTTTTCAAACGATCCATTTAGCTCTTTTATTATTTTTTCAGCGATCTCTAATCCTCTTTCTTCCAATATTTTTCTGGATGTAGAAGGCGTAAACAGCAAAAACATGTCTAATTCAAATTTGTTTGATATCCAGGTATTCTTAGCGACAGATCCGCATAGCATCGGTTTTACAGAATAAACTTTTCCTATACTTTCAGCTGTTTCATTTACTTTAGAAACAAATCTGTCCATCAATTCTCTTTCTTCTTTCTTAGGTTTTATCTTGTCTAAAACGTTCCTTAAGACATCGTTTTTACTCATATCAACCATTTAATTTATAAGGTGGCTAGATAAATAAAGATAATGGCACTAGAAACAATGTTAATGGGTCTTTGGACAAGCTTTGTTGCCAGCTTACCTGGATTGCTAGCAGCAATCGTGACCTTGATAATAGGTCTTATAGTAGGTAAGGTAGTGGGTAAGGTAGTAAAAGAAGTTCTTGACAAATTAAAAGTTGATGAATATGTTCTTGAAGGCGAAAAGAATTTCTTCAAGTTCTCAACAATACTTTCACTAATCGCAAGATGGTGGATATATTTGGTATTCATACAACAGGCTACCGTATTCCTAGGAATTACTGTAATAACAGAATTCATAAACAGTGTAGTGCTGTTCTTGCCAGGATTAGTTGAAGCATCAGCAATAATCGTTATCGGCTATCTCCTAGCAGAATACATAAAGGACAAAATCATAAGCAAGAAGACATTTTACGGCGCTTTAGTCGGTAAAGTTGTTTTCTTCCTGTTGATATATGTCGCAATAGCACTTGCACTTCCATTCGTAGGAATTGACACACTACTGATCAACTGGATACTAATAATATTAGTAGGTTCAGTTGGTATCGGTATGGCAATTGCAATAGGCTTGGGAATGAAAGACATCGTGGCTGAAAATGCAAAAGAATACATGAGAAAAGCTAGAAGAAGATAAGGCCACATCCCCTTTTTCTTTTTTATTTTATATATTCAAAACTTCTATTATTTAATATGTTAATCAAAGATGTAATGAGAACAAATGTCATAACAATAAAACCACGTGCATCTGTCAGAGAAGCTGCAGAGATTATGACTAAAAACAAAATAGGCTCTCTGATTGTTATTTCTCCTGAAGGGCGTGCTGTCGGCATAATAACTGGTTCTGATATTATTACTGATCTTGTTGCTATTGGCGGAAATTCTGAAGACGTTACAGTTGAAGAGATAATGTCATCAGATATTATAACTATAAGTCCGAATGATACTCTTGAAGAAGCAGCAGAGATTATGGCAGAAAATAGAATTAAAAAATTGCCTGTTATTGATGAAAACGGCATGCTTGCTGGAATAGTGACTGCCAGCGATTTGATTGCTTTTGAAAAAAGATTGGTCGAAAAAATATCTGAATTAATAGTAAGCCCAGAAGTCAGAAAAATAGGCGGTTAAATTATTTTGTTCCAACAAGCATCTTCTTTCCGCAAATAATCCAGTATTGAACTTCGCATCCCTGAGTTATCTTATCTTTTAGTTCTTCAGGAATAGGAGAATCAAATGTTTCATATGTTTCTAAATCCATTATCTGAACAGTATCTCCAAGTATAGCCACAACCTGACCTGTTTTCTTTTCAACTATAGGAACTTCTATTTCAGTATCAGCTGGCTTTACAATGCTTCTTTTTCTGTAGTCAAATACACCGACAGCATCTAATCTTGCCTTTGCACCACCATGCTTTCCAGAAGTTGATGTTACCATAGAAAGAACTTTGCAAGGTTCACCATCAATTATGCAATATCTTCCTGGTTTTAGATTTTTTATAGCTGATTTAGACTCTGCCATGTGTATAATAGGGATAAGTTTCATATAAATACTTTTCTGTATCTATTATTTTGATGAAAGAATACGGCATGGAAATACAAACACCAATAGATTCGGTAATAAATTTTTTGATTTATAGAACCCCAAATGGAAAAAACATTAAGAGAATTGATATTGGTGGTGTAGACATTTATCTTATTGATGGACACATGAGAATCAAATTGAGCGACGGTAGCCTAAAGGTTGAAAGGGTTGATGGAAAAGATCTTTCAGCTCAGGATACAAATTATTTCACAAAACTAAGAGAAGACGTTGAAAAACTGCCTAAGCACATGAATTTTAGTTCTGAAAAAGTATTCAATAAATTTATGGGTATTTCATCTACATGAAATAAGCTCAATATCAGAACGGTCTATTGTTTTTCTTTTAGCATGCTTAGCTGCTTCTGCTGCATCTTTGGATAATTCAAAACCTATTTCTTCTATTGTTTTCTGCAATTCGTCTAATGCTTCTTCAGAAATACGCACAACCCCAGCTTT
Source organism: Candidatus Aenigmatarchaeota archaeon (assembly GCA_028715225.1). Classification (GTDB taxonomy): domain Archaea; phylum Aenigmatarchaeota; class Aenigmatarchaeia; order Aenigmatarchaeales; family Aenigmatarchaeaceae; genus JAHIDZ01. Next base: position 8,067 of record JAQUSH010000025.1, read on the forward strand.
TCTTGCTGTTCGTTCTATTGCAGCTTTTGGTATCATACTATTATTATGAGAAGAGCATGGTTATAAATTTACCCATATATAAACCACCGAAAGCTTTATATACTAATCAAGCCAAATCTTAATTACCTTATAAAATATAAATTACTACTAATTGGAGATGAAAAATCTGTCAAAAGATGTCAAGAAAAAATGTCCTGAATGCGGTTGTACTCACTTCTTTGAAGATGATGTACGTGGAGAGACTGTATGCGGTAAATGCGGTCTGGTTCTAGCAGATTCTATGGTAGATACATCTCCTGAATGGAGAGCATTTGATGATGATCAGAGATCTAAAAGAACAAGAGCAGGAGCTCCTTTGACACATACTAAACATGACAAAGGTATGACTACTGAAATCGGTAGAGGCCGTGGTGAACTATTCAAAGTGTCTGCAAATAAAAGATCTCAGTACATAAGATTAGCTAAATGGCAAAAACGTTTAGTTGAATCTAAAGACAGGAACTTATCATTTGCCTTATCTGAATTACAAAGATTAGTATCATTCTTAGGACTTCCAAAATCAGTTCATGAAGAGGTTGCTAAGAAATATGAAGAAGCTGTTGATCGTGGCCTTGTAAGAGGAAGATCAATGGAATCTGTCATTGCATCATTGTTATACGCAGTTTGTAGAGAGCTAGAATCTCCTAGAACTTTGGAAGAGATAGCTGAAGCTTCTGGTGTTGAGCGTAGAGAAATAGGAAGAACTTATAGATAAGTTTCAAGAGAATTAACGATTAGAATAA
>JAQUSH010000026.1 GCA_028715225.1 Candidatus Aenigmatarchaeota archaeon
TTCGTTACAAATATTGAAGAAGCAATAGGCGGAAATACTGTTATATCTATAGCAAATAGGGGAACAGCTCCTGCAGAATATCTTTCAGTTAAAGCAAGAGCAGGAAACCTAGAGAAAGAATATTACATAGGTTCTTTGGATTCAGGAGACTATGAGACAATAAATTTCCCAAAATCTGGAATAGGAAAATATGATCTAAATCTAACTTTGCAGTACAGAGACAAATTCAACAACGATTATATTGAAGAAAAAATGATAGTTGTAAGTCCTACGATAGGAATGAGCCCTACGCTTGTGATAGTGTTATTGGCTGTATTTGTAGGAGTATTCTGGTATTATAACAAATACAAAAAAAAGTGATTTGATTGTTTAAAGAGAGCCTGAGGATATCTTTGTATAGCATTAAGCGGAAAAAGGTAACTTCAGCTTTGACAATTCTTGGTTTAGTTATAGGAATAGCAGCTATTGTTAGTCTTATTTCTATTGGATCTGGATTGGAAAATGCAATCTCATCTCAACTTGAAGAGTTTGGCGCAGACAAGATAATGGTTATGGCTAGCATGACAGGAGGAATGTCAGGGCCGATGGCATCAGGACAGACACTATCTGATAGCGATGCTGATATGATTGAAGACATAAGCGGAGTCAATATGGCAGTCGGAATGTACATTAAGACTAGCACTGTAAAATACAATGATGAAACTGTAACTACATACGTTATGGGTCTGCCTGGCAAGCAGGCACAGGAATTCTTTTCAGACATACAGTCAATAGATCTGGAAAAGGGAAAATTCTTTAAACAGGAAGATGGAAGAGTTGCTGTAATTGGAAACAAGCTAGCTCATAATATTTTTGACAAAGATGTGAGAATAGGATCTTATCTTGAGATATCAAATCAAAAATTCAAGGTAATAGGAATAATGAAGAGCGCAGGAGATCCTGAGATGGATCAGGCTGTCATGATGCCGCTTGATACTGCAAGAAATATGTATGAAGCTGAAGACGAATTAACAATGGTTTATGTTAAAGCTTCAGATGAAACAAGAGTAGATTATGTTGCCAAAAAAATAGAAGAAGAATTAGATGACAAATACGGAGAAAATACTTACATGGCTATGACAAGCGAGCAGATGATGGAAACAATCGGCACAATATTTTCAATCATATCATTATTTTTAGGAGGCATTGCTTCAATTGCTTTGCTAGTAGCTGGTGTTGGAATAACAAACACAATGTTCATGTCTGTTATGGAAAGAACAAGAGAGATTGGAGTCATGAAAGCAATAGGTGCTACAAACATTAAAATTCTAGAAATATTTTTAATTGAATCTGCTCTCATAGGATTAATCGGAGGAATAATCGGATGCGTGTTAGGGTTCGCAATATCTTACGCAGTATCTTTTGCAGCTGTTTAATTTTTGCCAGTTGGCTTGCAGATTGAAATAACTCCATGGCTGATTGGTTTAGGATTAGGATTTTCAACAGGTGTCGGCATTTTAGCTGGTTTATGGCCTGCAAGAAAGGCATCTAAATTAAATCCAGTTGATGCGCTGAGATATGAGTAAAAAACAAAGATTTATATAGCTTACAACAATATCTAAATTGATGAATATGAGTTCAAGACCATTAGATGTATTGGATAAAGCGAAAGGAAAAAGAGTAATCATAAAACTGAAAAACGGCGTAGAAATAACAGGTGTGCTTCAGGCATTTGATCTGCACTTGAACATATGGCTGGAAGATTCAGTTGAAAGAAAAAATGACTCTGAGATAAAGCTTGGTTCTTCTTTAGTAAGAGGAGACACAATAATTCTTATCTCTCCGGCTGAATAGGTGAAAGAGTATGGCAAAAGGAACACCTTCTTTTGGTAAGCATAACAAAACAAGTCACATACCTTGCAGGAGATGCGGATGTCATTCTTATCACGTAAGGCAGAAAAGATGCGGACACTGCGGTTATCCAGATTCTAAAATAAAGAAGTTTGCATGGAACTGGAAGAATGTTCTTACACGAAGCAGAAAGAAATAGGTATTTAAAGTTTTATATATAATTCTAATTTATGGATAGACGCGCAGATTATGAAATTGGAAGAACGGATGAAAAAACCACAATAGAATTTAATGATATACTTGGAGGTTATAATGATTCTAAAAAGATACCAAACATTTACAAAGATCTGATGGAAGAACTTAAACCGAAGAAATTAGCAGCACGTTATGATAACGATAGGTTGGTATTTTTGCAATTACCAAACTCGAGAGGAGGAAGCTACGATTGGCGTTTAATGAAGAAGGATGAAGCGACATTATTTTTTGAAATTTATGGTTCATGGGAAGGATATGCGCATGAAAATTCTTCTCAGCCTAAAGTTGATGATCAAAAAGAATTCAGGTCTTTGTCTGATCACTTTAGAATGGGGAGGATAACAATAATCCCACCAAATAAAAAAATAGAAGAAATCATAATGAGTGTTTTGATAAAATATCCAGCACATTCTGAAAAGAAGTAATTATATAAGCATTGTAATTATAATTTAGTTCTATTGGGTTCATAGCTCAGTTTGGTAGAGCACCTGCCTCTTAAGCAGGGGGTCGCGGGTTCGAATCCCGTTGGGCCCACCAATCTAATTTTATAACAAAACAGCATCATTGTAATAAGATATGTATAAATATCTATTAGCGACATGATTTATTTATGAAGATGCCGTATGTTTTAATAATTTTAATATTTGTAATAATACTTTCTTCTACATCATATTCTTATAATATAACGGCTAATGGACTTTACTGTGGCAGTTGTTCTGATTGTACTGATGCAATAAATAATGTTACTACAAATGTTACCTATCTTAATGCTTCTATTTCTACAACTTCAACCTGCATAAACAGTCCAAGTAGTTTTAATAATGAAATATTTGATTGTCAGGGCTATACGATAGATGGAGATGATTCTGGGGTATCGGATCGCGGGATATTAATAAATACTAAAAATAATGTTACCGTTAGGAATTGTATAATAACGGATTTTTATGAAGGTTTGCGAATATCATCTTCATCTTATAACAATACGTTATACAATAATACTGTTACTTCAAACACAAGAGGAATATATCTTTACACTAGTTCAAAATATAATAATGTAACAAATAATACTGTGAATGCAAATACTGTTTATGGCATTTACATAGCAGGAGCAAGCAATAATACATTCATTAATAATTCGATTGTTTCTAATACAAATTATGGTTTGTATATGACACCAGCATATGATAGTACAGGATCAGATAATAATACCTTTTTTACAAATAATTTTTCAGATAATATATATAATTTTTTAGCTGAATCATTGGGTACACATTATCATAATATAATTGATAGTAGTAATATTATTGATACGAATTATAATATTTACTATAATTATTCAATAGAAAATATAGTATTCAATACAACCACTGCACCAAATGCAGGACTTGTAATATGCGCAAATTGTTCAGGTGTAACAGTTAAAGATCTTAATCTTAGTTCTGATAATTACTATAATTTTATGTTAATTAAAACAAATAATTCAATAATTGATAATATTACATCAAATTCTAATTATTATGGGATTTTAGTAAATTCTTCATATAATAATACAATAAAGAATAGCGTTGCAAATTCTAATACAAACTATGGAGCATATCTTTATGCGTCACATAATAATACTTTTTACAATAATACTTTTAGTACAAATATTGAAGGAATACATATAGAAGAATCAACTAACAATAGTATATACAACAATACAATGAGTTCTAATACAAACTATGGAGCATATCTTTCTTTAGCAAATAACAATACATTAAATAACAATACATTGAATACAAATATTGTTGCACTTTATTTGTTAGATTCTTCAAATAACACGTTATCAAACAATAGTGGATTATCTAATACGGGATATGGAATTTATATCACAAACTTTACAGCTATAGGTTCGTATAATGACATACTTTACAATAGTTTCAATTTTACAAATGGTTTGTATGTTCAAACTAGCGATAATACTCTAATTGGCAATAATTTCAATTTTGGATCAGCAGGAATTATAATATCTTATGCGAATAATAACAGTTTTACGAATAATACAGTTGGTTCAAAAACAACATATGCGTTTTCTTTTTCTTCAGGAATTAATAATGTATTAATAAATAATAGTTTTTCTAATAATACTCAAACATTTAATATCGATACAACGGATTATTTCCAAAATTTTTATAATACAATAGATAATACAAACACAATAGATAGTACCGATAGAGTTTATTGTAATTATTCAATGTCTGATTATACATTCAATACAAGTAGTGTTGAAAATGTAAAAATGTTCATATGTATTAATTGTACAGATATAGTTGTTAAGGATTTTAATTTGAGTATGTACAATAGTTATAGTCTGATTTTATCAAAAACAAATAATACACTAATTCAAAACGTAACAATATCATCAGATTCAGATTATGGTTTTTATGTTGCGCATTCAACAAACATTACTATGAAAAATAATACATTTGAACCAGTTGTAAATAGCGGTATATATTTAGTATTTTCTAATAACAGTAGCATAATAAATAATACAATTAATCTAAATGATTATGTTAATTCACAAGGAATCGTATTTGGTGGTTCATCTAATAATACAATAGACAATAATTCCATAACTTATAAATTTAGAGGAATTCAACTAGGTTTAGGAGGAACAGGCGGTTCGGAAAATAATACAATAAATAATAATTATTTAAATTCTTTAGGTTATGGAGGAATTTTTATAGCGTCATCAAATAATAATACTATATCAAATAATACAATAAATAATAATACCTTTGGGGAGTCTGATTCATTTGGAATTTCTTTAGTAGGTTCAAACGGAACCATTGTTGCTAACAATACACTAACATTAAACGACAGGGGGATATATATCGCGGAGTCAGATAACAGTAAGGTTTTAAATAATATTATCAATACTAGTGACGAATATGGAATATATATTATGCTAACTTCAAATTCTAATATTTCTGGGAATTCTATGAATGATAACAATTATAGTATTTTGATGGAATTCAATGAAACGGGTTCTTATGGTTTAGATCAACAATATTTTAATCATATAATAGATACAACAAACACAATAGATAATAAAATAACATATTATTATAGAAATCAACAAGATGCAAATCTTAATCCAACAAATCCTGGATTTATGGGTTGTTTTAATTGTTCAAATGTGACATTTAGAGATTTTTCAATATCAGGAAGTGGACAAGGTATAATTTTTGCAAGTACAAATAATTCATATGCAACAAATGTTACAGTTGGTAATAATTATATTGGTTTCTTTTTAGATGCCTCTTCAGAAAATAACACTATTAGCGATTCTTTCATATATAATAATCCTTATAGAACAATAATAGATTTGGGGACAGGAAATACTTTTTCTGATAATATTTATATGTATGATATGATCGTACCGTCTTCAAGCACTTGGTATAGCAGTTTTAATGAATATTCTTTCAAACTTTCAAATTTGACTTATGGCAATTCAACATGTTCACTAAATATCGATTCAATAAATATCTCAACGAATGATACCATATATAGCGGAGATAAAACACCATTTTTATATACTACCCCGGTCGGACCTCACAATTATTCATTTTCATGTGTTGATGTTAACGAAAGTAGTTCATTTAATTTTTCAACAACAGAAACACTATTTGGAATAAAATACTCAACAGGTTCGTCATGTACAGCTTCCGAACAGTGTTCTGGTGGTTACTGTGTACATTCGATATGTAGAGATACTCAAACATATTGTGGTGACGGGTATTGTGATTCAGGAGAATCGCAAGTAACATGTTTTGCAGATTGTATAGCAGGAGGAAGTAGTGGTGGTTCTGTATCAATTGAATCTGGTACAGAAACTTCAACAACAGAAACACTTCCAATAACTATAGCATTTCCAAGCACAATATACAATGGTGCAAATGGGCCATTGATAATTCCAGAAGGTGGTGCTGTTATTTCTCTTCCAGTTGATGGAGAAATTATAACTGATTCATCTGGTTATCCTACTTCGTTTGTTTTATTGGGTGCTTCCGGTTATGCCAATATAACAAAAACAGTTGAAATTACACCAAATGAATATAAAGAAGTAAAATGTTATCAGAAACCGCTTGCATCATATGTGCTTGAAGTTTCAGCTAAAGAAAAATATCTATGTCTAAACACAGAAGAATATGCAAGTGAAAATGTTACTGATATAAAAATATACAAATTCATCGACGATGAATGGACAGAGCTTCCATACAAAAACTATGAAGGAAGAATATGTTCACCTATAACATCAACACCATACATGATTGCAGGATTCCAGACAAGCGCAACTCAACAAGAAGCATTTACAAAAATAATAACAGCTCAGAATGTAGTCGATGAAGCATATGACAGTGGAAAAGAAGTAGAATATGCAAAAGAGCTGCTTACAGAAGCAAATGCTGCATATTGGAATTGTCAATATGCTAATGCAGCTGAATTAGCTACGAAAGCAATCCAGGCAACAAGTATAATACAAGTTCCTATGGAAATAACTTATGCCGGCGTATTTATCATATTTACATCTATTCTTTATATTTTCAGGAAGAAAATAAAATTTCCTAATATTAAGAAGAAAAGAAAATAAACATCTTTTTATACAAGCTAAACAAATTAGAAATATGCAAAAGATAATGGCATTAGGATTTTTGGTTCTAAGTGTTTTGATAGGATCTGCAATGGTTGTAGTTGGAACTTCAACAGAAGTTGAAGCTACGGTCTGGACAGGGATGTTGATAATCGCTTTAGGAATAATAAATCTTGCAATTAAGCTGGTATTTCCTGAACAAAAGAAATTTGAAGCCAAGAAAATTGCAAAAAAGAGACCTAAAAAAGCGAAGAAAAAGAGAAAATCCAGATAAATCAAATATACGACAATAACCGTAAACTTTATAAAGATATGATTTTAATAATAGACAAGCGATTTTGCATTTGATAAAACAAGACGCGAGTATCTACTGGTGGTAAATTGGCTGAAGAAAACGAATTCAATGTTCTAACACATAAGTCAGTGCCGGAACATATGATTCTTGACGAAAAAGAAACTAAGGAACTTTTAGATAAGTTTAACATAAAGGCAGAACAGCTACCAAAAATTCTTAAAAATGATCCAGCAGCCAAAGCTATAGATGCAAAAGAAGGAGATGTAGTAAAAATAATCAGAAAATCTCATACAGCAGGAGTGTCTGTTTATTACAGATTTGTTGTTAAAAAGTGATATCATGCAAGCTAAACCATTACTTAATGCTTTTGAACGTGATGTAGGTTTTGTAGACTTCCAGATAAAGAGCTACAATGAATTCATCAGAACAAGAATTCAGAAAATAATAAATGAAATCGGCGAAATAAAACCAGAAGTCCCGGAAATAGGTGAACTTAAGATAAAACTTGGAAAAGTCACGGTAGGAGATCCTTATGTTAAAGAGGCAGAAGGTGCTGTGAGAAAAGTAATGCCAACCGAGGCAAGGCTTAGAGATCTTTCTTATGTTGCTCCAGTATATGTCGAACTTACTCCGACAATAAACAAAACAGAGCAGGAACCAGTAACTGTTTTATTCGGAGAAGTACCTATGATGGTAAAGTCTGAAAAATGTCCTTTGAGCAAGATGAACGAAGAGCAGCTTATAGCAAATGGAGAAGATCCACAGGACACAGGCGGTTACTTTATAATCAATGGAACAGAGCGTGCACTTGTTCTTATTGAAGAGATCGCACCTAACAAGATGATTGTTCAGAAACAAAATGTCGGAAATTACACTGAGATGCTTAGAATCAATTCAGAACACAATGGATATGTTCAGAGACATCTTATAGAAAGAAAAAATGACGGTTCAATTTATATTTCTTTTGCCAATGTTAGACGACTTCCAATTGTTGTTCTTATTAAAATGCTTGGATACATGAAAGACAAGGAAATAGTTGATGAGCTTGTAGAAGAAAAAATAATCAACGAGTTCTATGGAAATTTATATGAAACAGAAGTAGAGACAACAGGACAGGCAATTGAATACATAGCTGGTCACCTGAAGATTGTTCAGAAAGAATATCAAAAACAAAGAGTTGAACAGCTGATAGACAAATATCTTTTACCTCATCTTGGTCAGGATTCTAAAGACAGAGAAACAAAAGCAAAATATCTTATGAAAGCTGTCAGAAAAATAATTCAACTTTCTCTTGGCATGATACCTGAAGATGATTTAGATCATTATGGAAACAAGAGAGTTAAGATGGCTGGAGATCTTTTGGAATTACTTTTCAGATCTATTCTTGTAGGTAAATGGGGATTGGTTGCTAGAATAAAATACAACTATCAGAAAATGGCTAAGCGAGGAAAATTGCCACCAATTCAGACAATAGTTGAATCAAACGTCGTTACAAACCAATTGATATCTGCTATGGCTACAGGAGCTTGGGTAGGTGGAAGAACAGGAGTTTCACAAAGATTAGAAAGAAAAAATTATGTTCATGCTTTATCTCATTTAAGATTAGTGCTGTCACCACTGACAACAACACAGGAGCACTTTGAAGCTAGAGAACTTCACGCTACGCACTGGGGAAGATTCTGCCCTGCGGAGACACCGGAAGGTCCTAC